>DAOVGJ010000247.1 GCA_030672465.1 Pseudomonadota bacterium
CTATTGGCGAATCAGGTGAATCTATACGCCCCAGATTCGGGTCAAATTCAAGACGTTCCGCCTCTTTCAGACCACTCCTCAGGAGCCAGATTGCCGAATCGATATGGCTCCGGGCAAGCCGAGCTTTGCCATCGCTATGGGTCATCATCGCCTCTTCCACTTTTTTGTCCGCCAGTTCCACGGTCTCAAGGAAGAGGCCCGTATCCTGTACCCAATGTTCCGAATGGTCCCTCAGGAGACTAATAACGGCCTCCATTGATTCTTTCGCTGGGGATATTTTCAATTCCTCCGCTGCATAATGGACAATCGCCCATTGGCATGCATCGATTTCGCTTTCGAGATCGCCGAGGTCAAAGCCCGGTTCATCACAGCCCATAAACCCACAAAGGATGGCCATGGGGAAAATCATCCACGATAGGTATTTTACCCACCGAAAGAGGTACATCATAACCCCGATTCATGGAACATCCTGAAAGCAATTATTGCATCCATCGGCGAATTGTCAACGAATTTTTCCAACGAACAAAAAAGCAGGCCAAGAGCCCTGCTTTTATCCATCCCGACCACTCCTGCCATGCTCAAAGGTGTCGATCGATCAGGGACTCAAGCCTTTCCGCATCCCATCCCACGTATTTGTCCTTGCCTTCCACGATAAAGGCCGGGTATTTCCACGCCCGGTGCCGAAGCGATTTGAGGATCCCCATTGGTGACTGGGCATCGATAACCCGGATGAGAATACGGTGTTGATATAACCTCGTAAGTTCCCTGATCCAGTCGGAAAGGCGGAGGAACTCGTCCTTGACCTCTTCTGGGTACTCGTTGATGTCCCGATTGTGAATCTTCCGGTTAATATCCGCTTGGTCGAAGATGAATTCGCATCGCTTACAGTGATCATAGGTCGTGAGCACTTTGGTGATGACCTCGACATAAACCGGCTTCATGCCAACCTCCAAATCTTTTTCTTAAAAAAATACCATAATCCCCTGGGGTTTTCACCCGGCCCGATGCTTCGGGGTTCATCACCCCTCAGCAGGTTGAGGTTAAGAGGTTGGAGGTTTAGGGAAAGTCGGGTTGTCACCTAAATCGCGCGTTCGATTACGAAAATATTCCCTAAACAACCAAGAAAATTTGCGGGCGATTCCACCGGTCCCCATCGAAAACCCCCTCAGACGATCAGCCGAAAATCGATCTGTTGCCTCTCCGGACTTACCCTATCCACCACAATCTTCACCCGATCGCCAATCCGAAAGGTTCTCTTAGAACGTTTCCCGATGAGGCGGTATCCCTTTTCATCGTACACAAAATAATCATCGGGCAAACTACCGATATGTACCAACCCCTCGACGAAAAGCTCCTCAAGCTCCACGAAAAACCCGAAGTGAGTAACCCCACTGATAAAGCCGTCAAATTGCTCCCCCACCCTTTCCTCCATGAATTTTACCCGATACCTCTGGACAATCTCCCTTTCCGCCTCCATCGCCACCCTCTCCCGTTGGGAAAGGTGCTGTGCCTCCTGGGCAAAATCCCCCGTTGAGTGATGCCTTCCCTCCATCATCTTCTTCAGTTGACGATGTACAAGGAGGTCGGGATATCTTCGGATGGGTGAGGTGAAGTGGGTATAACAATCCAAAGCAAGCCCATAATGAGAAATGTTTTTATCCGAATAGTGGGCCTGTTTCATCGACCTCAACAAGACGGTATTGACGAGCCTTTCCTCGGGTTTTCCCCTTACCTCCTCCAACAGTCCTTGAAACTCCCGAGGTCCATGTGGTTGCCTCAATTTTAACCGGTACCCCAAAAGGGCAACAAATCGCCTGAAGTGATGAATCTTATCCACATCGGGCTCCTCATGGACCCGGTACAAAAGAGGAAATCGGGCTTGGGTCAGTCTGACGGCAATGGCCTCATTTGCGGCGATCATAAACTCCTCGATGATCTGATGGGCGAAATTCCTCTCGGCCTTGATGATATCATGGGTATCCCCTTGGAGATCGAGGATGATCTCGGGTTCGGGAAGGTCGAAATCGAGGCTCCCCCTTTCCCGCCTCTTTTTCGCCAGGAAGGAGCAGAGCCTTCCCATGGCCTCCAGCGATGGGAGCA
This sequence comes from Pseudomonadota bacterium, assembly GCA_030672465.1. Taxonomy (GTDB): domain Bacteria; phylum Desulfobacterota; class BSN033; order WVXP01. The sequence continues at coordinate 2,101 of DAOVGJ010000247.1, forward strand.
GGGCCTCATGTCTCCCCATTTCCTCCCTGTCTCGGTCCACCAAGATTCTCCTCACGGCCGTATAGGTAAGGCGGGCATCGCTTCTGATCACGCTTTTGAAAACATCACAATTCGCCAGATTCCCCTCCCCATCGAAACGCAGAGCCGCTGTCAGGGTCAGCCGATCCATGTGAGGGTGAAGGCAGCAAATGCCATTGGAAAGCTCGGGGGGAAACATCGGTATGACCCGATCGGGGAAATAGACGCTCGTTCCCCTCCGGTGGGCCGCTTTATCCAAATGGGCTCCGGGTTTGACGTAGTGCCCCACGTCGGATATGGAAACCCAAAGCATATACCCTCCATCCCTTTGTTCGATGGAGACGGCATCGTCGAAATCCCTGGCGTTTTCCCCGTCTATGGTGACGGTCACCTTCCCCCTCAAGTCCACTCTTCCGGTGATTTCCTCATCTCGAACCTTTTGGGGAATGGCCTTGGCCTCCCGGAGTACCGGCGCCGGAAAACCACGGGGAAAGTCATATTCCCCGATGACGATCCGGGGAATAACCCCCGGCTCGTGCCGATAACCCAGGACGTGAATAATCCTTCCCTCCGGGTTTTTCACAATCGTCGGGTATTGGATGATCTCAGCGACGACGACATGGTCTTCCCTCGCCTTCATGGTATGCTTCTTGGGGATGGTGACCTCGAAAAGGTACCGGTCGTCATCCGGGACCACCCGGCCGGATCCGTCACCGGGTATAAACCTCCCGACGATCCTTTTGGTTCCCCTTTCCAGAATCCGAACAATCCGACCCTCCCTGGCTTTTCCCCTTCGCCTCCTAAGATCCTCTACGCGAACGACGACCCGATCGCCATGCATCGCCTCCCGGAGATCCCTGGCCTTAATAAAGACGTCGGGCTGGTCTCCATCCTCCACGACGACGAAACCGTATCCATCGGGGTGACACTGGAGGCGGCCCACTACCACGTTCATCCTCGAAGGCAGACCATACCTCCGCCCCTTGATCCTGATGATTTGACCTTCGGATATCATCTCATTCAGGAGGACTTTGAGCCTCCGCTTCTCCTCATGGGTGAGGTCGAGCCGTCGAACGAAATCCCGAAGTACCAACGGGTGGTTCTCCCTCTTCAACAACTCCAGAGCCACCCCCCGATCAATCTCTCTAATCTCCGGTCGTCTTTTCCTGGTCAAAGGAATCCTCGATAAAGCGGGTTGAGTAGATTCATGCTATTTAACCACAGAATGGGTGGGAAAGGAATATGGGGATTGACAATTGGCCTTGTGCATGTTTTATTTTGTATTAAATTGAAATGAGGAAGCTGGATGTCGATCAAGCTCATCTTTGGTGATAACCCGGAAGAATTCCCAAGAGATGGTGGAATCAACTCCCGATCCCTTGCCGATGGTTTGATCCATCTCCTTGAGGACGAGCTGACGACTTCGGAATTGATGGCCCAGCTGATTTATGAGGATTTTGTCAAAAACCGGTAGGTCCCGCCCTTAGATTCGCTTTTTCCCCTCCCATTCACATTCTCCATAAACAGGACAGATATCACATCTCGGTCCCCTGGCACGACATATCTCCCTGCCGAATTCGATGACGGCGAGATGGGCCATTCGCCTCTTCCCTCGGGGAATAACGGCTTCGTAGGCCAATCTGATTTCCTCATAACCGGCATTGGACCTGACCATTTTCCACCGTTTGGCGATTCGGCTGATGTGGGTATCCACGGGAAAACTTCCCCTTTCGCACACCACCGATAAGAAGACATCGGCGGTCTTAAATCCCACCCCGGGGATTTTCAACAACCTCTCCCTGGCCTTATCGAGGGGCAAACGGGAGAGTCTATTGAGATCCCCCCCATATTCCTCAAGGATAATCCGAGCGACCCCCCTGATTCTGGGTGCTTTCGTATTATAGAGACCCGATGGCTTAATACACTCCTTGATCTCCTCGACCTCCGCCTCGGCCAAA
>DAOVGJ010000206.1 GCA_030672465.1 Pseudomonadota bacterium
ATCTTATATTGTTTGGCCAATGCGAAGAGTTCCTCGAATCGAATAGCTCCATCCAGAAGGCTATATTGGCTGTGTAGATGCAGATGAACGAATTGTCCTCTGTTCATTCCTCCTCCTCATCGATACGGAAAAAGCCCTGAATTGACCCTTCGTCTACAGCTTCGAATCTGTGAGCTTATGAACAGCTTTTTACCTATATATTGTAATTTTTTTCTCTAATAACACAACATATAGGTACTGTCAAGAAAAAAATGAGAGATCCCTGAAAAACTGGAAAAGGAAGCTCTGAGCACAAAATCATGCAGTGTTGCAGTGCCGCAGTCATGCGGTTAGAGCGGCCTGCGAACCACCAAGGTCAATTAGGAACCGCCTGTTGGCCGGGTTCCCTGGAGCGAACATTAAAGAATTTTAGCCAACCATTCTTAGCGAAGCGAAACGGCTGATTCTGGTGGGAACTGGACCTTCCCTAAACCTCTCACCTCTCCCTAAACCTCTCACCTCTCAACCTCGACCTGCTGAGGGGTGATGAACCCCGAAGCACTGTGCGAAGGGACAAGGGTTTTCTCTCTCAAGAAAAAATATTTTGAACAGCAAAGAGCGACCTTTTCAGAAATCTCAATGAGTGGAGTTTCCTGAGATCGGGATAGAAAGCTGAGACCGTGGGGATCAACCGAAAGGAGTGGATGAATAAACTCTTGTCGATCCGTCATGAACTGAATTTCTCACAATAATCGTTATGACGAGTTCAAGCTAAATGATCATGAACAAACATTGCTTGGAAATTGGGTTATTCCCATTCAATGGTACTGGGAGGTTTCGAACTGATATCGTATACCACCCTGTTGATCCCCTTGATCTCATTGGTTATCTGGCTCGAAATTCTTTCAAGCACGCCATAGGGAAACCGGACCCAGTCAGCCGTCATTCCATCGACGCTCTTGACCGCCCTGATGGCGAGGACATTCTCATAGGTCCTCCCATCTCCCATCACCCCAACCGTTTTTACTGGGAGCAGAACGGCAAAGGACTGCCAAATCTCTCCATAAAGTCCCGCACGGGATATCTCCTGGCGCACGATATCATCCGCCTCCCTAAGCAGGGAAAGCCTCTCCGGAGTTACCTCGCCGATAATTCGAACGGCTAGGCCCGGGCCAGGAAAGGGCTGCCGGTTGATGATCCTATCGGGAATACCCAACTCCTTGCCGACCAATCTAACTTCATCCTTGGACAATTCTCGAAGGGGCTCGATCAGTTTGAGACCCATCCTATCCGGTAGACCTCCCACATTGTGGTGAGACTTAATCGTGGCGGAGGACCCCTTAAAGGAAGTTGACTCTATGACGTCGGGGTAGAGGGTCCCTTGGGCGAGATACGTAATCCCGCCTAATTCCCTTGCCCATCGTTCGAAGAGATAGATGAACTCGTTTCCGATAACCCGTCTCTTTTTCTCCGGATCGACGACCTTTTCTAATTTTCTCAAGAAGTGTTCCTGCGCGTCAACACGGACCAAGTTGATCTTGAAATGGTCCTTGAACACTACTTCAACCTCATCGGCTTCGCCTTTCCTCAAAAGTCCGTTATCTACAAAGAGATAAACCGAGCGCTTCCCTATGGCCCTGTGGAGGAGGAGGGCCACCACTGATGAATCTACTCCCCCGCTGAGGGCACAAAGAACACCCTCCCTTCCCACATCCCTTCTGATGGTGCTAATGGCATCCTGGACGAAGGATTTCATGGTCCAGGACCCCGAGCAACCGCACACGGTAAAGACGAAATTTTTTAAGATTTCAATCCCCTTGGGGGTGTGTACTACTTCCGGGTGAAATTGAACGCCGAAAAGCGTTCCCCTGCCCTTCATAGCAGCTATGGGAGAGTTTCTTGAATGAGCTATCCTATCGAATCCGTCGGGCAACACCTCTATTCGGTCTCCATGGCTCATCCACACGTGATGTCTCGTCCCCTTTTTTCCAAATCCCGCAAAGATGTCAGAGGGATCATCGACCACGATCTGGGCCTTCCCATACTCCCTTTTTGGAGCTCTCATGACCTTGCCCCCCAGGAGATGGGCCAATAACTGCATTCCATAACATATTCCCAGGATTGGAATATCCAAATCCAAGAGCTCACGTTGCACCATGGGGGCATCATCGTCATAAATGCTCGACGGACTGCCGGAGAAAATGATTCCACGCGGATGGAATGCCTTTATATCTTTCAAGTGCATATTGAATGGGTGAATCTCACAATAGACCTGGCACATCCTGATTCGCCTGGCAATCAGCTGAGTGTACTGCGAACCGAAGTCCAGTACGAGGATTTTCTCATTATGGATGTTCCCCATGGCATTCAACTCCCTATGGGAACAAACGATTCACCCGTGAAAGGAGTTTAAGGACTCAGCGATATCCGAGCGTCACCGTTCACTTTGTACCGATACGGTTGCCCATCTTCTGAAAAGAGATCCCAGTCGGCCAAAATCCCCGAGGAGACCAATTGTTTTAAATCCTCGGGATATTCTCCCCTTTCCATCAGGTAGATTTCCAGTGCCCTCATTATCTTTGTCCTATGCAAGTTGCCCGAATAGGCTCTGGGTAAATTCACCTCAGGCTTCTCGATCCGGGAGTTGATCACCACGTCCTTAAGAAAGGGTTTAAAGGAGATGATCAAGAGGAAGAGTATTGCAAAGAGAACCCCAAAGCGCAGTATTAACGAGAAATTTCTGAAGGTTTTCCCGCCCACTAAATCCCTAAAGCCTGGCCTTTCTATGCCTATCCTTCGGATGAGCCCTGCGTCCCCCAACTTAACCAGGGAGTCATAGACGTTAAATTTCCCCGATAGACTTCGATCCACGATCTCTTGGACGGTAAGTTTCCCATCCACCAAACCGTGGACAACTTCCCCTTCGGCGGATATCTTCTCCCCCAACTCCGCGATGTCGTATCCGTCCTCCATTTCCTCGGCGGGGACCTTTTCAAAAACGATATAAGGAGAAGAAATCTTGTTCTCGATTTCTGGCCACTCGTCCAACATCCCAAGCACGTTGAGCAGGGCATTCTCCGGGCTCAGCTCCAATGGGATCCTTCGATACTTCTCGACGAGTCTCAGGTCAAACCGAAAATTACCCTCTCCCCATCGAAAGAGATCGTAAATGGTCTCATAGATTTGATTTTGGATAACCCTGAGGACTTCCTCCTTTTTCAGCAACTGCATATCGATGAGAATTTCCCCCAAATACTGTAATGTTTCCTCCTGAACTTTTAGGGCCTGATCCAATTGCCCTTGGGTGATTACCTGGGCATTGACGAGAATTTCCCCCAAGAGATCCTTCTTGGCCCGATAGCTGGAGAATACGTGGACGATCATACCATCAACGAAGTAGATCTCAACCTTCTTCCTGCCATGCTGAACATTCAAGACCCCGGTCTTAAACTGTTGGCCAATGAGTTGAACAATCTCCGTGATGCTGAAATCCCTTAAATCACCTTGTAGGGCCATACCTTCTCCTCATAAAGGGATTCTGATCTTCTCCAATGCCTGTTTTTGTCTCTCCAAACGGGATATACTCCTGAGGGAAATGAAATAAAAGCAAGCGAAAAGTCCGATAAAGAAAGCCTCGCTCGACAACGGTGAGGATGTCGGAATGACCTCAGCATTCCTGATCAATCCATGCCAATGGACCCTTCGCAGAATAAATATGGAAAAGATAAAGAGGAGCGCTACCCCCCTTATGGTGTAATTCCTCCATACGTGGCCCCCTCCCAAGGAAAAAAGGGAAAGGATTTTCGAGATTACTTCCGCCCTCCTTCGGTATGCCCTGACCCGAGCCATTTTCTTCACTTTTAACTTGGGGGTGAGGCTCTCTTTTTTCACAAATAGACGATGGCAGCCCGCGCAGATAAAATCGCCCTCTACCCTTCTTGGATAGACTCGACGGCTGGAACTACCGCAGAGGGGACACCTTCTCATGACCCCCTTCCGTTTGGCCAGTATCAGTAAAGCCACCATCATGATTAGAAATAGCAGGGGAGAGATGAATCCCCACCACTCGGTTAGCGGCTTCACCCATACTGAAACAAGCCCGCCGGGATTTGTCCATTTCCCCATGAGATGATAAATGCCATCTTTCCACAGGCTCAGGGACGACACGGTCTCGTCGATGACGAAACGGTTCATGTTGTCGGATTCGATTTTCAGGTAGCGGTGGATCAATTGGGGGTTCAGTTCGGTGGCCTTTTCAATGGACATATCCGTCTTGATCAGGGCCGTTGATTTCTTCGAGTTCGCCCGATAGAGGTTGAAATAAAAGGATGCCTTTTGAGGGTTCAAATCGATGGCCTTGCTATTCATAGCGATTGCTTGATCGGCATTGCCCATTGCCAGGTAAACGTTTGCCAAATTCGTCATGGCCTCGGCAGCCGAGGAATCATTGGATATCACCCGCTTATAATAATATTCAGCCTTTGAATAGTTTCCCTCCCTTTTATTGATCAATCCCAATGTGAAGAGGATCTTTGTATCTCGGGGGTTAGCCTCAAGTCGTTGGATCAAATCCTCCTTAAGACCATGGTCCCATGTCTCTTCGTTTGCCGTATAAATGTTCAAAAGGGGTGTCGCCGAATGATCCAAAAAATTGGAGCAGACATCCATCCCCCAGGGGACGTAGACGACCAAGATGAGGAAGAGGCCGAGCATGAATCTCTCCCGCTTCTCCAAATAAACCCAAAATAGAAGGGACCAATACATAAAGGCCCAGATGAGACTCAGTTGCAAGAAAAAGGGGAGGAGAATGGCCACTATCTTTATAATGGCTACGATAATCTCAAAAACCTGAGCCTTAAAATTCCTCATTAAGCCCTCAATAAGGGAGGGGAAATATTTGAGGAACAAAATGAATGAATAGAGCACAAAAGCTAAGAGAATTGACTGGCCAATAAGGAAGAAGAGATCCATGAACTCCATGAAGGTGAGCTTAAAATTCTTGATTGAGGCAACGAAGCCTTTCAGGTACTCTACCAAAATTCGGTCTAATCGATGTTTAGACTTGCTCCAATATACCCTTGCAAGGGCAAAATATCCGTACGGCAATCCCGGAGCCAGGATTTTCGCCGCTTTACAGAGCGCCACTGCCTCTTCAAAGGCCCCCCTTTCCGAGGCCTCAAAACCTTCTCTAATCAGCAAAGTGGCGAATACGGGGAGATTACGAATACCTTTATCCAATTGAACTCGATGGATCTCCTCCAGCTCCTTATTGCCGATGATCGTCTTTCCCCTATTGATGAGGTCTTTTCGCCGAAGCCAATATCGATGTATTTCCGAGGGACCGGTGAGGCTATTGATGGTGGTGCCCTTTACTGACGGATCGGAGCCCCCCGATGGATAGATCCGACCACCATTCCACAGGATAAAACAGAACACGGAAAGAAGGAAAACCCTGAATGTCCACCTCATTGGACGAACCAACCTTTTATCCCACTTCTCACTCCAACCGATAGTTGGGAGCCTCCTTAGTTATGATCACATCATGGACATGCCCTTCCCGCAACCCAGCCGAGGTTATTCGGATGAATTTGGCCTTTGAACGCAACTCTTCTATATTCCAGCAACCCGCATAACCCATTCCGGCCCTCAATCCCCCTACAAGCTGTTGCACGCAAAAGGATAGAGCCCCTCGATACGGAATGCGGCCCTCAATGCCCTCGGGCACTAATTTGGTCTCGGTCTCGATCTCCTGTTGGAGGTACCGATCCCGGCTGCCATCCTTCATGGCCTCTAGGGAACCCATCCCCCTATAAACTTTGTAGCTCCTTCCTTGGAAGAGCACAATCTCCCCGGGACTTTCGTCGGTCCCCGCGAACAAGTTCCCCAGCATCACCGAGTGGGCCCCAGCGGCGATGGCCTTCGTGACGTCCCCCGAAAATTTGATACCCCCGTCGGCGATGATGGGAATGTCGAATTTCCGAGCCGCTCGAACAGAGGCCCGTATGGCTGATATCTGAGGGACACCTATCCCAGCAATGACACGGGTGGTACAGATGGAGCCTGGCCCCACCCCCACCTTAATCGCATCCGCACCGGCCTTTATCAGATCCTCTGTTGCTGCCTCCGTAGCGACATTTCCCGCGATGAGCTGACAACCCGGAAAGTTCTCCTTTGTGTCCCGTACCGCTTCGATTACATCCTTGGTATGTCCGTGGGCCGTATCGATAACCAGGACATCTGTGCCAGCCTCAAGCAAGGCCTCAGTCCTTGCCTCCCTATCCTCACCAGGTCCGATGGCTGCTCCAACTCGCAACCGGCCC
>DAOVGJ010000122.1 GCA_030672465.1 Pseudomonadota bacterium
AGGTTGTCAACGCCGACTACTTTGATCCTCTCTCCCTTTTCAATCCTTTCGTCGCATACAGCCGTCCACAGTTCACCATGGATGGAGACAGTTCCCTCGGCATAAATCAGCGATTCTGAGACGCCCTCTTCCCCGATAAGCCCCTCAATACCCGTAGTGGGTTTTTTCCTGCGGGTCCTGATCGCCATGGTGACGGCGAATAAGAAAAACCCCGCGCTCACCAATACCAGTGGGATGATGACGCCCTTCGAAATCCTCATATATTCCGGGAGATTTTCGGCGAGCATAATGGAACCCAGGAGCATACAGACAGCCCCTCCCACCGAGAGCATGCCGTAACTGGTGATCTTAACCTCAGCGATGAACAGTATCATACCAAGCAGGATGAGGGCCAATCCAGCATAATTAATGGGAAGCATCTGAAGGGCGAAGAAGGCCAGGATGAGGAAAATAGCGCCGACGACGCCGGGCAGAATTGCCCCGGGGTTGGAGAGCTCGAAGAAAACGCCGTAGATGCCCAACATCAACATGATGTATGCGATGGTGGGATTCGAGATGATATCGAGGAATCGATACCTCCATCCCATCTGTCTACGGTTGATGGAGATTCCCTTGGTCACGAGGACCTTCTTCTTGGAGTCGATTTTCACCTTGCGACCGTTTATTTTTGCCAGAAGGGAATCCAAGTCTGGGGCCACCAGATCGATCACCTTCAGCTTCAGGGCCTCTTCCTCGGTGATGGATACGCTTTTGCGTATCGCCTTTTCCGCCCATTTGACATTTCTCCCCCGTTTCTTAGCGATCCCCTTAATTTGAGCAACGGCATCGTTGACGATCTTCTCCATCATGGCTTTGTTTTCCTTTTGCTGAGATCCCAAGGTCACGGGGTGGGCGGCTCCGATGTTGGTGCTGGGGGCCATTGCCGCGATATGGGCGGCCATAGTGATGAATACACCAGCGGAAGCGGCCCTTGCACCTGAAGGGGAGACGTAAACAACGGTGGGGACACGGGCAGAAAGCAATTTCTTGACGATGATCCTCATTGAATCCATGAGGCCCCCGGGTGTATCCATCTGGATGATAAGGCATTCGGCCCCGTCTTCCTCCGATTCGTCGATGGCCTCCGTGATGAATTTGGCCGCAATGGGGTTGATCACCCCATTGATTTCGATGACGTTAACGTGTTTTTCCCCGGTGCCGAAGGCAGAAAGTCCGTAAAGAGCTACTGAAAATAGAATGACCGGGAGAATCAATCTGAGCTTCACCATGAGGTTTCCCCAATTCCTTTAGTATATTCATAAGTTTTATATCCTATGTCCCAAAGGATGTCAACAGATTACGCCCGGAAGTTCCCTAAGTTTCTGGAAAACACCTTTGTCCCTGAGCGTAATTTGCCGGAGAAGTGGGGTGCCCATCGAGGGTGAGCAGGAAGGGCCAGGCTGATTGACTCCAGATGGGGGACGAGAAAACGTGAGGAAATAATCATTGGAGGAAATGGATTCAAATGGATACCTCCATTAAATCCTCGGCGATAAGCAACTCTCCCTGGTATTCACTCCTGCACTGTTGGGCGATATCCACAGTATCGCACACGGGATACAAATGGGTTAAAACCATTTTCTTGCATTGGGCCTCTCTACCAATTCTTCCCGCCAAGGAGGGAGTGAGGTGGCCCTCGGCCTTCATCTCATCGGGCAAGGCCGATTCGATAACGAGGACATCCACATCTCTGGCAAGCTCAACAAGGTTAGAACAGTAATCGGTATCTCCGGAAATAGCGACGCTGCTGCCGTCATGGGATTCCACCCGATATCCCACGCTCTCCGGCAGATGGTTCATTGGTTTAGCGATGACTTTGAATAGATCGTAATCCAGGATGTCATCATATACCTCTGTGATATTGATTCGAAACAGATCGGGTTGAAGCCAATGACCGTATACCCCCTGGAGGGCGTGAAAGTAGGTTTTGAATCCCCTCCCGCCGATGATGGGAAGGTCCTTCCTTCGGGGATTTTCACCGTATTTGCAGGCGAATACCAGAGGAACGAGGTCGGCTATGTGGTCCGGGTGGGTATGGGTATAGAGCACCAGATCCAGATCCAGATAGGTAATTCCTATTTTGAGCATCCTTTCAAGGGTTCCCGTTCCGCTATCAAACAGCAAGACCCTTTCGCCTATGCGTAGGATGAGACCTGGGGAGGCTCGCTTGAGGGAAGGGACGCACGTTCCGGAACCGAGAATGGTGATTTCCATACGCAGCCCTCTCTTTATCGTAGGATAAACGATATAAAACCTAACAGGTTTGTGTCCCGTCTTCAACCTATAGGGTCCCGAAGCTTGCTGAGTTTT
>DAOVGJ010000155.1 GCA_030672465.1 Pseudomonadota bacterium
CATTCAGGCATGATCAACACCATTAACTACGTCATGGAGAAGACGGGAGGAGAGAGGATTTACGCCCTTTTGGGAGGGACACACCTGCAATTCCTGACCCCTGAGCAGCTTGAGGAATCCATCGAGGCCGTCAAGAAGCTGGCAGTAGAATGGATCGGCGTCTCTCATTGTACAGGAATGAGGGCTTCCATGAGGTTGGCTCAGGAATTCGGGGATCGATTCTTTTACGGCCATGTAGGGGCGGTATTCGAAACGTGAGGCGAATTTGAAGTTTGCTTGAAAAATTCATTGGAGAGATAAGATGCGATACCTCTACGGTCCTGTTCCATCGAGGAGATTGGGTGTTTCCCTAGGGGTCGATCTGGTCCCCCGGAAGACGTGCACCTACGACTGTATTTATTGCCAGTTGGGGCGGACAACCAATAAGACCCTGAAACGGGACGCATACATCCCCGCCCAATCGATCATACGGGAGATAGAGGAGTTTCTGGGCCATATGAAAACCCCCGTTGATTATATTACCTTCTCCGGTTCGGGTGAACCCACCTTACATTCCCAGATTGGGACCATCATCGGCGAAATCAAGAAGATGACATCCATACCGGTGGCCGTTATAACGAATGGATCACTCCTCTTTTTGGCCGAGGTCAAAAGGGATCTCAGCCAAGCGGATTTGGTGATTCCCTCCTTGGATGCCGTATCAAAGACCGTATATGAAACCATCAACCGGCCCGAGATCTCCCTTGAAATTGATCGGGTCATCCAGGGAGTAGTAGATTTCAGGGAACAGTTCCGAGGACAAATCTGGATTGAAATCCTCTACTGCCGCGGCATGAATGACGATCCTTCGGAAGTTGCAAAGATGAAAGAGGTATTGGAGCAAATCAATCCCGACCGGATCCAGCTCAATACGGTTTACCGCCCCCCCGTGGAGGATTATGCTTCTCCCTTAGCGGAGGAGAGGCTCAGGGAGATCGCGGAGAGTTTCGGCGCCAAGGCGTCGATTATAACCCCCTATCGAGGAGATAAATCCCTGTGGGGAAAGGGAGAGGTAGAGGCACAAATTATCGATGCCCTGAATAGGAGGCCCCTTACTGTTGAAGATATGGCGGAGATGTTGGGACTTCACCCACAAGAGGTTATTAAGCATCTGAAATTATTGCTCGACGGCAATACGATCGGCTACAGGTTACATGGCCGCAAGATTTTTTACGAAATCGCTAGCTGAGCCCTTATCAAATCATGATACGTTTTTCGGTATTTTGAGGCCTGAGATCGGGAATTCGGACGAGGGAGGCGGGTCGGTTTTTTTGCCCACGGCGAGGGAAATGGGCGGCCACGAGAACGGCAGAGGACATGAAAGGATTGAGAAGGGGTTATTATAACCTCTTTTCGAGGGTATATGATGGCTTTGTCAGGCTCCATTCGGGGGATACCGAGGGTCTTTTGAGGCGGTTCATCGCCGAAAGGGTCAAACTGGCCCCAGGGGACAGGACATTGGATCTCTGTACGGGGACGGGATCTGTGGCATTGGAGTTTGCGCGGGCTGTTGGGGAGGGGGGAATGGTGGTAGGCCTCGATTTTTCCCACGGAATGCTGAAAAAGGCTCAAGAGAAATCGAGGAGATTGAATTCACCTAACCTTCATCTCGTTGAGGCTGATGCCAGTATGCTGCCCTTTAAAGACTCCTGTTTCAATGCGGTAACGTGTTCCCATGCTTTCTATGAGCTGAAGGGTCCCGATAGGAAGAGGGCCATTGAGGAGGTGGCCAGAGTCACCAGGGAAGGGGGAAGGTTCTGCCTGATGGAGCATGCCGAGCCCGAGGGCCGTGTGGCCAAGCTCTTCTTCTATCTTCGGATACGTCTTCTCGGTTCCAGGGATGCCAGAGGATTTTTCGAAAACGAATCCGATATACTCCGAGGTCGGTTTCAACGAATCACAACGGAGATGGCCCCCACCGGGAAGTCGAAACTCATTTGCGGCGAAAGACGAGGCGTATTATGAAAATCTTGGACGATGTGATCGATTCCCTTCCCCATGGGGAAATGGGGGTGAGGGAAATTCACGTGTGTGCCCATTGGACGGCAGTGCTGAGCAAATACTGTGGCCTCGCCTCCACCTTTAAGGAAGAGGTACATCCCCCTAAGGGGGTGAGGGATGTGGGGCATCTAGCGGAGAAGAGCGCTTTTGAACTCGCCCTCTATTCCCGGTCCGAGTGCCTCCTCGAGGCCTCCATCGGGATGGCGGCTCTCAATTCCCTCATCGATATCGATGAATCCAGGTGCGTTGAGGCCAATGCCTATGAGATCCTTGTGGAAAAGGGCAGGGGCAAGAACGTGGCCGTTGTGGGCCATTTCCCCTTTCTTTCCATGATAAAGGAGTCGGCCAGAAACCTCTGGGTCATCGAGAAGCGGCCATTGGAAGGAGATCTTCCGGAGGAAGCGGCTGAGGAAATTCTGCCCCAATGCGATGTGGTGGGGATTACCGGAACCACCTTTATCAATCACACCTTGGAGGATCTCCTGGGTCAATGCAAGGGAAGTTTTATCGCATTGATCGGCCCTACAACCCCCCTTACTCCCCTTCTCTTCGATTACGGGATCGATGTTATCTCGGGTTCGAAGGTAGTGGAACCCCAAGAGGTAATCCGTTTCATCAGCCAAGGGGCTACCTTCCAGGAGTTACATCACCATGGCGTCAAATTGTTGACCATGATGCGGTAGGGTCATGAGTCAATAAGCTGTTGCCCAAATCGCCTTTCGCCGGGCGAAAGGATTTCTTGACCATCCCAACCACTGGAAATTGCTCCTCTTTTGCTTCGCCAGGAATACTTATCAGGGGTTCTTTACCGTTCAATAAAGGGGATTTGCCGTTTGGACGGCAACCCGTTAAGGGGGATTTGAGCAAAATGGGGATGTGTAAATGGGGACGATGAAAAAATGGCGAGCCCCCCTCTTTTTTTTACTGGTTAGCCTGAGTTTGGGCTGGAGCTCTATTGGACGTGCAGCCATAAAAATGGCCGTTGAGTTCAACAACCATGCTGCTTCTGCCTATGTGGCACAGGCTAAGGGATGGTTTGAGGAAGAGGGGATCGAATCGGTCGCGTATGAGAGCTATGTAACGGGTATGGCTTTGGCCGCTGCCATGGCACGGGGGGACATTCAGGTGGCCTTCATCTGTTTGGTGCCCGCCATAACGGCATACGCCAATGCCAACGTTCCCATAACAATTATTGCCGGGACCCATAAGTACGGTTATGGGCTTGTAGGAGACCCCCGTATGATAAAGTCAGTTGAGGACTTGCAGGACCGGAATATCCGCATTGGATGTGTCAGGGAAGGGGGAGCCACGGATGTGCTTCTCCACAGGATGATGGATAAATATCACCTCGAAAGGGAGAAGATTTTGCCCAAGATTCGGAGGATGAACCCGCCGAAGCAGGTCCTTGCTATAAGACTGGGGCAACTGGATGCGGCTGTTTTGCCGGAACATCACGCTTCGATGGCCGAGGGATTTGGCTTCAAGATGATCTTGACCAGCAAGGATATCTGGCCCAGCATGCAGGGGAGTGTTTTGGCCGTTAAAAAAACCTTGATAAGAGATAGGCCTGAGCTCGTATACAGACTATTGAAGGTATGCCGAAGGGCTACGCGATGGATTAACGAGCATCCCGATGAAGCGGCTGAGCTTCTGGCTCGAAGGTTACAGGTTACCGGCGAGAGGGTTTTTCCCCTGGACAAGGCACTGATGGCTAGCCAGTTCTCCATTACGCGTCAAGATATGACGAGATCCATGAACAGGTTGTTATATACTACAGCTATCGATCCAAAGGTGATACAGAACACCATCGATTACCTATTGGCACTGGGGTATATCAAAAAGGAGATGCGGGCAGAGGATATCCTCGATTTGAGGTATTCACGGTGAAGAAGGGGACAAGGATCCGAGCTCAATGGGGGGTACTGCCCGTCGCCGCCTTCTTGATGGCCTGGGAGGTGATAGCTCGCCTTGATCTGATTCCGGGCCAACTCTTCCTCCCCGCCTTTTCAACGGTGATGGGGGAGCTGATCCGTTTAACGGCGGCGGGGGTCTTGACGGATCACCTCTTGAGGAGTGGCATCCGGGTCCTGATCGGTTTTTGCGCTGGTTCCGTGGCCGGAATTGCCATTGGGATCGTAATGGGTTGGAATGAGACCATGAACAGGACCTTGCACCCTGTATTCAGCCTGTTATACCCCATTCCGGCCCTGGGATGGCTTCCGCTTCTCATGATCTGGGTAGGTATAGGGGAGATGCTGCCTATCCTCATCATCTTTATCTGTTCGTTCTTCCCCATACTTTACAATACCGTAACGGGCATCAGAGGCGTAAGTAGGGATTTCATTAAGGCGGCGAAAACCCTGGGTGCCTCCGATATTCGGATCTTGATGACGGTGCTCTTACCAATTGCTCTGCCGAATATATTCACCGGTTTGCGATTGGAGGCGGGCATGGCTTGGCGAGTTATCATAGCGGCGGAAATGGTGGCCATCCCTACTGGAATAGGGGCATTGATGATGAAGGCGGAAAGTTTGATGCGGATAGATATCATCATCATCTGTCTGATGATCCTATCAATCGTATGTTTTTCCATTGAGAAACTCTTTCTCTATGTCGAACAGAGGCTGACCAAGGAGTGGAGATGAAATGCCCTCCATTGAGCTGAGGAATGTCAACAACTTTGCATGTCGAGATATCAATATGACGGTAGCGGATGGAGAGCTCTTGGTGCTTCTGGGGCCAACTGGTGCCGGAAAGACCACATTGCTCAATATCATATCCGGCCTGATCGAATATGAGGGATCGGTGCTTTTCGATGGATCACCGACGGAGGGAACCCCTACAAACCGCAGAGGAGTTGGTTACCTCTTCCAAGATCTGGTCCTCTTTCCCCATCTCACTGTATCCTCCAATATCACCTATGGATTGAGGATGCAGAAGTGGGGCCTCGAGGCGATAGACGCCCGATTGAGGGAGTTGATGGACTCAATGAATATCCATCATTTAGCAGGAAGATATCCTCGGGATCTGAGCGGAGGCGAGAAACAGAGGGTTGCCCTCGCTCGAGCAATTGCCCCCTATCCCAAGGTATTGCTCCTGGACGAACCCTTCAACAACCTCGATATGAGGACAACGAAATACCTGAGGATAGAGTTTCGAAAGATACTGAAGGAGCTTGGGCTCACGGCCATCTTCGTGACCCATAGCCTCAAGGAGGCCCAGGAGATGGCGGATCGGATCGCCGTTCTCGACCGCGGAAGACTGGAACAGATCGGGTCCCCCCGAGAGATCTTTTTCGATCCCCATGGAGAAGGGGTTTCGGATTTCTTGGGCTCACCCAACATCCTCGAATGTGATGGCTATCATGTCCTGGGAAACGGTCTGGTAGCGGCAGAGTGCAATGGAATGGAGATCATCGTTCCCTATGAGGGGAATTCGGTGAGGAAAATCGCCATTTCACCAGGAGATGTTTATCTCTCTCGAAATAGGCCGCCGGGTCCCCATCTCAATCGGTTTCAAGGGGTTATCTCCAAGGCGATTCCCCGTGGTTCGGTTATGAGGTTCACCGTGAGGATAGGCAATAGGGAGATCGATGCGGAACTACCGAGGGATATTGCCGAGGCTCAGGATTTAAGGGAGGGGATGGAGGCCTTCATCATATTGAAGTTAAGGTGCTTACGGATTTTGTGAAATCCATTTTTTAAGGTATCCATGGGAGATTTGCTTCAAGGATCAATTCGAGAGGGTGGGAAAATATTTGAGACCTTACGGCAGGAATTCGCTCGGATTGCCCGAGAAAATGGTTTGGAATCCGAAAAGGTTCAGGTCGTCGCTCAGCCGTTGACCCCGGAGGAAGCAATCGGTCGGCCCGAGGAACTGGACTACCCGCTGCTAAAGGGCAAGGAGCGATTGATGCAGGCGAGGCTTACGGGAACTCCTGGCCAGGCCTTCACCGATATGTTTGTGTAGTATGAGGGTACCATTTCGGACGTCTTGAGGCACACATTGAGAACCAACTTCCACCGGGCGGTCTTCATTTCGACCTTAAATGCGGCCATGAACCATGTGCGATTAATCGAGAAAGCCGTCCACTGTAAGGATCAGGAGCCAAAACGATGCAGTCTTGAATTGCTCAGGTACATAGGGGAGAAATTCGGCCTGCCTAAGATTGCCATGGTCGGGTTCCAGCCCCGAATGGTGGAGATTTTGTCTAGGGCCTTCCGGTTGAGGGTAACGGACCTGGATACGGATAATATCGGGAGAGAGAAATTCGGGATACCCATAGAAGGACCTGATGAGACACGAGATAACCTCCTCTGGTGCGATGTTGCCCTCGTTACGGGAACGACCATTGTGAACAATACCATCGACGCATTTCTCATCCAAAAGCCGACGGTCTTCTACGGCATAACCATATCCGGTGCGGCGAAAATCTTGGGCCTAAACCATTTCTGCGCCTATGGCAAGCCAGAGTGAGGAACCATCCCTCCCTTCAGATTTTCGTTTCATTAGTTGTTTGCACTCACTTCTTCCGAAGGAATACTTGACAATAGGCAGCCTTAGCTGTAAGGTTCAGTTTAACCTAACAAAATGACCAAATCGGTTAAAATGACCAGAAAACACAAAGATTTTTTTACTCCCCCGGAAGTTGCTGAGTTAGCCCATGTGTCCTCCCAGACGGTTAAGCGCTGGTTGGAGAAGAAGCTGTTGAAGGGGTACCGGGTGGGCCCATCGGGTCACTGGCGAATTCTTCTCCCCGATCTGGTTGCCTTCATGCAAAGCCACGCAATTCCATTCCCGCCAGAGGCAGAGATTGGCTTCGATCTCGGGCAAATCTACAAGGCGTATATGGGTTTACCCCGGTGCTACGAATTCTTTGCCAGTGATCGTGGACATGTCATCCCCAGTCAACGGAAGAAGGAAAATCCTTGTGAGGGATGTTTAGTATTTCGGGTCGGCGCATTGGCTTGCTATGCCCTGAGGGAGGAAGTGGACCATCGGAAACTCTATTGCATCAGGCCGTGTGAGGAATGCGAATACTATCGGTTTGTGGGTGAAGGCATGAAGCGGACGGACAACGGGGCCTCGGATTCTTAGGGGGAGAAGGCGATGGGATTACAAGGGGACGAGGGACTCACTTCCTAGCCATTTCTGTGTCTATGGCAAGCCTAAGTGATGAAATATCCCCCCTTTGGGCTTTTTCTTCATTCTTTTCATCTATCTCCGGGGTTGGGCTTGAAAGTTGAGCTCAAGATACATACAATCAGCATGGGTTTCGAAAACGGCCCCGGCGTAGTCCCCTTTCAAATTGAAATAAGCTATAAAGAAACTTGAGGAGGTAATGGTAAAATGGCAGATCTTGAAGCTTACCATGGGTATGGAGATGAGCTTGAAAGCCGGTTGCGATTAAAAACCTTCCCTTTAGGACTGAAATTGCTCGAAAATGAAGGCGATATCCCTGAGGGGTCCCAGAGACCCATCAGGGATTTTGGGCATCACTTGTCACTTTGCCAGGCTTTTCAGATTTCGCGCCGTGAGGGAACGGCAGTCGCGATGCTGAAAGAAGACAATTGGTGCCCTGAACCGGTTATAGGTTACGGGCTGGGAGAACCTCCGAAGTATTTCTTGGAGGGACACAATCGTTTCCCCCATGATGTGGAGACTCTGGAAGCCGGAAGCCATTATGCCCAGCAATTTCCTCGTTTGGAAGTAGGCAAGTACGTAGGTGTGGTCTCTGCTCCGCTGAGGACAGCCAATTTTGAACCTGATTTGGTTATGATTTATTGTGACTCAGCTCAACTAAGCCTGCTCCTTTTGGCGAGGGAATACAAAGAAGGATATGATCTTAAATGTTCCCTGTCTAGCCATGCTGCTTGCGTTTATGGAGTAGTGCCCGCTGTAATAAGTGGGGAATGTCAAGTTGCCATGCCATGCCGCGGCGACCACTATCGTGCAATGGCCGGAGATGATGAAATCATAGTTACAGTTCCCAAGGGGAGATTGGAAGATTTGATGGCAGGGCTCAAATATGTCAATTCGACTGGCTCTCGATTACCGAGGGGATATACATTCTTGCCGGAGTATCCCCAGCGGGAGAGTTATGAGAAGATAGCTAAAATGATGGGATACCTTTGACTTTGAAGGTGGGTTTTCGTGCCATTCATCAGGTAAAAGGATACTCTGATCCTTGGAAGAAAGTGAGCGCATAGGATTTTACTCCATCGGGATCAACATCCTCCTGGTAGGGATAAAGTATGGTTTGGCAATCTTTTCGGGTTCCATAGCCCTGGTTGCCGATGCCATCCACTCCCTTTCAGATGTGGTTTCCGCAGCAACCGTTCTGGCGGGAATCAAGATTTCCAAGAGGAAATCCACGATATTCCCCTATGGTCTCTACAAGGTAGAAAATCTCGTCTCCCTCGTTTCATCGCTGTTCATCTTCTTCGCCGGTTATGAAATCGCCAAAAGCGTCTTTTCAGAAGAACAGAAGCTAAATACTGACCGCCTGCCAGTAGCCATGGCTGGAGTCCTTTTGACCATCCTCATCACCTTTCTCTTCTCGCGATATGAATTGCGCCGGGGAAGGGAGATAGGGTCTCCGAGCCTTATCGCCGACGCACAGCACATCAGGACCGATATGCTCTCTTCCGGGGTGATCTTTTTTGGCCTCCTCGGGGGATTGTTTCGCCTTCCACTGGACCGGGTGGCGGCGTTGGTTATGGTATTCTTCATCGGAAAGGCCGGATTGGTCATCTTCCTCGATGCTATTCGGGTGCTCTTAGATGCCTCTCTCGATTTTGAGACCTTGGATCGGGTGAAGAACACCATACTCGAAGACCGTAAAGTCGGTACGATCAACGCCCTTTGGGGAAGGAACTCGGGCCGTTTCAAGTTTATCGAGGCCGATATCATCCTCAAGGTGCATGATTTGGACCGGGCCCATGCCATCAGCAAGAGGATCGAGCGAGAAATTAAAAAGAGGGTATCCAACGTGGACCATATCCTCATCCACTATGAGCCCCAAAAAAGGGAGACGAGAACGTGTGTTGTCCCTTTGGCTGGGGACAAGAGGACCATTTCCGACCATTTTGGGGATGCCCCCTATTTCTATTTGGC
>DAOVGJ010000263.1 GCA_030672465.1 Pseudomonadota bacterium
AGTGCCGGACGGGTGCAATCCGTAGCCGTCCGGATCATCTGTGAAAGGGAGAGGGAGGTTAATTCCTTCATTCCCAAGGAATATTGGACCATTACCGCAGGGCTTAAGAAACTGACATCTGAAGATGCCTTTGAGGCAAAATTGACCAAGGTGAGGGGGGAAAAGGCCGACATCGGCACCGAGGCGATGGCCAAGGGGATCATTCAAGAACTAGACAAGGCCGATTTTATCGTGTCGAGGGTGGAAAGGAAGGAGAGGAAGAGGTATGCCCCTCCTCCTTTTATCACCAGT
The DNA here is from genome assembly GCA_030672465.1 of Pseudomonadota bacterium. Classification (GTDB taxonomy): domain Bacteria; phylum Desulfobacterota; class BSN033; order WVXP01. Next base: position 292 of record DAOVGJ010000263.1, read on the forward strand.
AAATTGCAGCAGGAGGCTGCCAGAAAGCTCCGTTTTTCGGCCAAGAAGACGATGAGGGTTGCCCAAAGGCTATACGAGGGCATCGAACTGGGGACAGCGGGCTCGGTGGGCCTGATCACCTATATGCGGACAGATTCCACCCGGGTATCCGAGGGAGCCCTGAGGGAGGTTCGTAACTATATCGGCCAGCGATTCGGCGATACGTTCTTGCCACAAAAGCCTACCCGTTATAAGAGCAAAAAGGGAGCCCAAGAGGCCCACGAGGCCATTAGGCCGACCTCAATGGAACTGGAACCCGAAGGGGTTGTATCCTACCTAGATAAGGACCAGAGATCCCTATACCAGCTTATCTGGGAGCGCTTCGTCGCCAGTCAGATGATGCCTGCTATCTTCGACCAGACAACGGTGGAGGTTGATGCCAAGGATTACCTCTTCAGCGCCACGGGATCCGTCCAGAGGTTTCCCGGATTTATGGCCCTGTATGTGGAAGGAGAGGATGAGGAGAAACAAGACGAGGGGAAGAAGGTGGGGTTACCCGAACTACAGCAAGGGGAACGACTGGCCCTCCTCTCCCTCTCCCCGGAACAGCACTTCACTCAGCCCGCTCCCCGGTTTTCCGAGGCAACCCTGGTGAAGGAGCTGGAGGAAAGGGGGATCGGCCGACCTTCTACCTATGCCACCATTTTAAGCACCATCCAGGAGAAGGACTACGTTAGGCTTGAAAAGGGGAGATTCATCCCCACGGAATTGGGACTCTTGGTAACAGAGCTCCTGGTGGAAAACTTCCCCCATATCCTGGATGTGGAGTTTACGGCTCAAATGGAGGATAAACTGGATAAGATCGAGGAGGAGAAGGTTGGGTGGGTGAGGGTTTTGAGGCAGTTTTACGGACCCTTTAGCAAGAGCCTGGAAAAGGCCAAGGCCACCATGAGGGACGTTAAACGAGAGGGAGAGGTGACCGGCATCCCCTGCGATGTCTGTGGCAATCCCATGGTGATAAAGTGGGGAAAAATGGGGCAGTTCCTGTCCTGTTCCACCTATCCGAAATGTAAGAATACCGAGGATTTTTCCCGAGATGGAGAGGGGAAGATTGTCATCGAAACCCACGAGGAGAGCATATACCGGTGCGACCGGTGTGGCCGTCCCATGGTAGTGAAAAATGGGAAATTCGGGAAGTTCCTTGCCTGTTCCGATTACCCTCGTTGTCAGGCGACGAAGCCGCTGACTTTAGGGATCCCCTGCCCCTCTGAGGGATGCGGGGGTGAATTAGTGGAGAAGAGGACCCGAAAGGGGAGGGTTTTCTACGGGTGCAGCCATTTCCCCCGATGCCAGTTCGCCACGTGGGGAAGACCGGTAGGGGAGAGGTGTCCTCACTGCGGTACCCCTTTCCTCATAGAGAAGTCAAATAGGAAGGGAGAGGTGACCCTGCACTGTGTGAAGGATGGTTGCGGGTATAAACGTAAGGCGCCTCAATGATTCAAGCTCCAATTGTAATCCCGGTATCGGACCCTCACCGCCTCTTGATGACTCTCCAAAAAATCCTTCTTCTCGCCCGCATCCAGGTACCGGAGGAGAAACTGGATAATCGACCTCTGGTTTCCCCCGAAATCCCTCCGATACCACCGAAAGATCTGGGAAATCCTCAACAGGTTTTCGGAGGGAATGATCTCCACTTCCGGACTGTTGATGAAGCTAGCCGCTGCCAATTCTAACTGTTCATCGATCCGCTCCGATATGTAAAATCCGATGGGCGGACAGGATCTTGAACCACAAACCAGGGTGAAATGGACACGGGGATCTGGGGGCGTGACGGCGAATGGAAGTCGTGGGTCCCCCGGCCCAAAGGGCCTGAAGAATCCGTAGGGAGGCCTCGCATTGCCCCGTAGGATCCCGTGCTCTATGTCATTTAAGGAAAACAGATGACCCCCGATATCATACTTCAGGCGTGTGAAAAACCCATTGTTCTCCTTGACGCTCTCCCGGATATCCCAATCAATCACCCCGTGAATCACCATGGTGTTGTAGAGGTTGATCCAGAGGGCCAATTTCTCCTGCCGGTCTTTGAGCTGGCTTAAATCGAAATTCCTCAAGAGGGCCGCCTTTTGGAGATAGGCATCGTATTGCGGAGACCCCTTTATGGCCCGGTAATTCACACGGCCCGCCTCCAGGTCGAAAAATTGGGCCTGGAGATCCCCGATGGCCTCTCTCAACGAGGCCGACAAATCCTCGGTGGGTTTCTCCAAAGGGACATCTCCTTTTTCGTTCAAAACCCTCTTGGGACCCTTAAACATCGGATGGCATCCCCCTTTCTCTTGATAGGAATCCGCTTTTCAATTCCACTCTTCGCACTCTTCGAATTATACCCCAAAATTATGCGATAGTGCCCCTGAGGGGAAGAACAGAGCCAACATGAGGGGATGGCTGTTGGGGGAGACCTCTTCGGTTTGACATTATGTAACAGCCGTTACGAATTCCATGTAACTCTTACGAGGGTCATCATGGCGAAAGATTCGGCTTCCCACGCATGCGTAATCCATCTTCAATGACTTCAGCCTTTGAATATTGTCCAGCGCTATTCCTCCGTCAATCCCAATGAGCGTGGATGGGAAATGGGAACGAAATTCCCTTATCTTTTCAAGGACTTCTACGACGAAAGGGCTCCCGTAAGAACCGGGATGTACCGATAGGAAGAGAACCGAATCAATGTGGGGGACAAGGGCCTCGAACTGGGAGAGCGCCGTCTCTGGGTTTACGGCCAGCCCCACAGCTAACCCTAAATCCCGTATGGCCGAAACAATGGATTCGGGGCGGGGGTCCGCCTCCCAATGGAAGATGACTCTTTCAAGCCCATCCCTGTTCAGAGAGGAAAGGTACTGGATGGGGTCTTTGACCATCAGGTGGGCTTCCCAACCAATCCTCATCTTGATCTCAGCCAGGTCTTCTGGAGCAATGCTCTTGGAAGGGACGAAATCGCCATCCATGAAATCGATTTGAACGAAATCGGTAAAGGTCTCTGCTTGGACAAGCATTCGCTTGAGATCTTGTGGGTTATCGGTCAGAATTGCCGGCACGATCCTCATCCTTCTCTCTCCTCGAAAATGCACTCGCAATAGGGGTCGCCTTGCGTCATTAATTTGGTGAAGTAGGTTTTGATCCTGGGGTTGACGATTTTGGCCGCTTCCTCTTCAAAGGTGGCCAGGGCCCGGCAGAAGGTGGGGGGGATATCCAGCTCCGGAAACCACAGGCAGGGGGGATAGAGGCGATACGCCACCTTCTTTGGAGACTCTTCGATGAGCTCGGCCCTGTAGCCAATGATATCCCCCGTGGCCAATTTGAAGTAGCTGGCCAATGACCATGCGTCATTCCCCTCGATTGCAAACCCTTTCATCCCCGCCTTCACGTATTTTTTGGCATTTTCAGCCATGAAGATCGATAATATCTGGCGGGTCTTTTCCTCTCCCAACTCCCGATTTAGCGTTTTAACCAGGGCCCCAAAGTAACTCCAACCCGTCTTATTGGCCGCCTTTATCCTTCTCAGCTCTGGCCACTCCTTTTCCGATAACTGGGGCGATTTTCTCTTCATGTTTTCCTCCTCGTTCTAAGGCATCGAAAGGCATAATCCCCATGCACTCCCTCTTATCGATATATAAGAATACTACCATATGGTAATCATTTCCAGAAAATCCTTGTCAAGGGGGAAATTACTGGAGTTTCCGGTGGAATGGGGGACATGCTATATTGCTCCTGTCAAGAAAAAAATGAACGATTAAGAAATATCAATGATTACAATATGATAGATAACACCCCTTTTCGTAAGCACACTTATCCCTGAAGAATCCTTCCATGGACCCTCGCTGGTT
>DAOVGJ010000058.1 GCA_030672465.1 Pseudomonadota bacterium
GGCCGTGATTTTACTTCCCAGACGTCTCCTTATCCCATCCGCCATCTTTCCCGAAAAGGCCTCATAACGGGCATCTCCCGCCAATACGTTAAGGCAGAGAAGCCCCATGTTCTTATTAGATTTCATTACAGTATAAGCCAACTTGGGAAATCGATATATGGCCTTGGCCAATTTGAGGGCCACCGTTAAATCCCCAAAAAGGGTGCATTTCAGGGCCTCCCGATACCCATTAATCCCCTTTCGATCCTCCTCTATCGCCTTTACGATCGCCTCCCCAGCCATCTGGCCGCTTCTTACCGCATAGTAGATTCCCTCCCCCGTCATGGGGTCCATTAGGTTGGCGGCATCCCCTACCAACACGACCCGTCCCCTTGAAACTGGCACATCATCCGCGGAAAAGGTGGGAACGGGATAGAAACAGGCCCTCTCCATCCTCACTCCCCTGATGTAATCCACACTATTGATAAGCCGTTCGAACCGGCTCCTGAGCTTCAACCCCTTTGTTGGAAGGAGAGCGCCGATCCCTATGGAGACGAGATTACCCTTGGGGAAAATCCATCCGTACCCATGGGGAACGGTGCCGAAATCGAGATGGACGAAAGACCATCCCCTCCGTATTCCCGGGGCCAGACGCCCCTCTCCCTCAAATGCCAGGCCCGCCTTCTTCATCACCCCTCGGTGGAGTGATTGAGCCACGATGCTGCGGGCCCCGTCGGCACCAACCAGATAGCGACACCGAACGGATTCCCCTCCCTCGATGGAAACGTCAACCCCCTCTATATTCTGCTGAAATCCAACCACCCTTTTTCCCTCATACAGATCCGCCCCTCCCTCCTGGGCTTTCCGGCATAAGAGGTGGTCGAATGACTCCCTCATCACCAAGTAGCCAATGGGATCTTGACAAACTATGGAAAAAGGGTTCTCCAATCGAAAGGTGAACTTCGCCTCGGATACGGTACTCTCGATTATCCCCCCTATATCGAAATCGAACTCTCTTAAAACCCTTGGGGAGAGATAACCCCCGCATGGTTTATATCTGGGGAATCGATCCCTTTCTATTAGGAGCGTCCTCAACCCCTTCTTCGCGCAGAAACGGGCCGCAGTACAACCCCCAGGTCCGGCACCTACAATGATGACGTCGTACTCCAAAGCCATCCCTCACGATAGTATCAAACTCACACGCTACCATAGCAGGGAGATTTGTCAATAGAGAGGCTTTTCGATATAATTAATGGCCTTAGATGAGATCCATGGAAAAGTCGCTCTTCGCTGCTCAAAATATTTTTTCGACCATTTCGCTTCACTGCATGACTGCAGCACTGTGACACTGCAGAACCGCAACTCGCTCAGAGCTCCTTTTTCGTGTTTTTCAGAGATCCCTCGATGGGGAACGAGCATGGGGAAGAAGGTACACATGATTAGCCTTGGATGTCCCAAGAATCTGGTTGATTCGGAAGTCATGTTGGGCCTCCTCTCGAGAAGCCACTATAGGATCACACCTGATGAAACCCAAGCCGAGGTTATTATCGTCAACACCTGTAGTTTCATTCGGGAGGCCACCGAGGAAGCCATCGATACCATCCTGAGGGTATCGCAATGTAAGAGGAATGGACTCTGCCGACGCTTGATCGTCTGTGGCTGCTTGCCACAACGGTATGGGCCTCAGCTATTGGAGGAGCTTCCCGAGGTGGACCTCTTTATCGGAACGGGCCAATTCCATCTCATCGATGCCCTGATAGAATCTGCCCCCCGAAAGCTCTACGTGGACAACCCTCCCTCTTTCCTCTACGATCACCGAACTCCACGCCTGATCTCTACTCCAAATCATACCGCCTATGTCAAAATCGCAGAGGGATGTTCACGCGCCTGCTCCTTCTGCACAGTCCCGAAACTCAGGGGGAGATATCGCAGCAGGGACCCGGCTTCCGTTATCCAAGAGGTTGCGCAATTAGCTCGCGCTGGCATCAAAGAAGTAGTCCTCATCTCCCAGGATACGACCTCCTATGGCAGGGATTTGGGGAAAGGGATCTCCCTGGAAACCCTGTTGAGGGATATGGTAAAGACCGAGGACATTGAATGGATTCGCCTCCTCTATCTCTACCCGGATCCGAAACAGTTTACAGACGGGCTCATCGAGGTCATCGCCCGGGAAGAGAAAATCTGCAAATATATCGACCTTCCCATTCAGCATATCAATGATGGGATCCTCAAGGCCATGAAAAGGGGAGTTACGGGAAGTCAATTGAGGCAACTCATCAATACATTGCGGAGGAGAATTCCGGGGTTGACCCTTAGGACCTCCCTCATCGTTGGATTTCCGGGGGAAACGGAAGCCCACTTCCGACACCTGGTGAAATTCATCGAGGAAGTTCAATTCGATCGAATGGGGGTTTTTCGATATTCCCCCGAGGAAGGGACACCAGCGGCTTGGTTCGGCAACCACGTACCCGAGGAGGTAAAGGAGGCTCGATACCGGAAAATCATGGAATTGCAGGCCAATATTTCCCTGGGGAAGAATCTCGGCCTCATCGGAACCATTCAAAGGGTATTGGTGGAGGGCTATTGTGCCGAAACCCGCTACCTCCTGAGGGGACGAATGGCCTCCCAAGCCCCGGATATCGACGGCGAGGTCTATATCACCAGGGGGACGGCGAGCAGTCGCATGGTCAACCTCCGGGTGACCCATGCCTCTGAATATGATGTAATCGGCGAAGTTTCCAGCAGTTAGCCTCTGGCGATTTGGCAATCTTGTGTTCCATAGCTGACTCACAGCACTTTTCGCCTGAGGCCAATATGGAGCCTTTCACTCCTGCAGCGGGTTACGCCCACCGATAACGGAGCCCTCCAGAGATTAAGCCAACTTCAGGACAGGCCGGGCTTTTGTGGAGTTTCCTGATTTTTATTGGAGGTATTTTTGTAACATATTGATTTAGAGCATTTTTAATTTTTCTTAAGCAAACACCATTGTCCTTTCACTCCCATGCCTTCGAAGTGACCCTTTCGGGGTTCGCAGGCGGGGAATACTTACCCCTTCCAGCCTCTAAAGGGCTGGCCTTCCCCTTCCTGCTCACCCTCGATGGGTACCCCACTTCTCCTGTAAATTTCGCTCAAGGACAACGGTGTTCCCTTAAAACCCCGGAAACTCCAGCGGGCTTTTCCCTTGACGGGTCGTAAGGAAGGGTGATATTTTATTTTGATTTAAGG
>DAOVGJ010000174.1 GCA_030672465.1 Pseudomonadota bacterium
TCCGCCCACCTTTAAGGGAACATGCCTCTTATTGAAAAGGATGATGTGGCTTCCCATAATCCGCTTTCGGTAGGCGTGGTTTAAGGCATCCACATCAATCTCGTAATCCACATCCAAGAATTCGAGGATATGAAACAAATCCATGGGGATTGCGCCGTTTTCTACGTGGAGCATGGAGAGCATGGGAAAGGCCCCCGTGTACCGGGCATTACATTCCACTGGGTAAACCTCATCTGCCTTCTCATCCACAACCAAATCGATCCCGAAGATTCCCCGATACCCCTTATCCCACATATATCCGCTCAATTTTTGGGCTATCGTCATGACCCGTTCATGGAGAGAAGCCGAATAGCTCCTGTAGGTCCAATCATGACCGCAGAAAAACCCGTTCCCCCGATAGACCTTCAGAACCTCCGGAATATCCATGACCTGGGTTTGGATGCTTGAAATCAAGGGGCCATATCGCGTTGCGCAGACAGCGACACTGGCGGGAAATCCCTCGATCAATTTAGCGACATTTACGGTCTTGACCTGGTATCCCCGATACCATCCATTGGAGATGCACCTGAGGAAATTCAGGTAATCCTCTTCCGATCGGATGAAAAAGGTCCCCCTTCCTCCCCCTTTCTTGATATCCGGGAGTTGAAAAACCATATCCCTCCCAAGGCGCAAGGACAATTGGTGATATCCCCTCCTGATCAGCTCATCCCGGGAGATTTGCTCCCCCGGGACCATGGGAAGGCCAAGCCCTTGGAGGATCTCCCGGAATCTCCCCTTATCCCCGAGTTCCCTCCGTATCCTGGCCGGATTTCCGATGATGTTCCAACCGAATTCGCGACATGTTTCCTCAATCCCCTCGGTACTCTGATAGACGAATAGATGAACCCTTCCCCTGAAGCCGTTGATGTATTGTCGAACCCGAGGGTTTCTTAACAGAAACGTGGAATCGACGGAATCCTCCGGCGAGGCCCCTTCTTCCGGGTAATCCCTTTGGAGGCTGAAGATGCTGCAATACCTTCCAATATCGTCGAGGTCCTGCGAATCTTTATAGGCAATAATCCGATAATTGCTAAGGAAAAACGCAGGCATCACGCGCATGAAACCGGAAACACCCATGCCAAAGAAGAAATCCCCTTGATCATTGATCAATCGTATGACGTTGCTGAGATGGTTTTTCATTTGAAAGGGAGATGGAAGGGTACTAGTTTTAATCTAATGGACAACTCCTCGAATTGTCAATGAATACGATAAGGGAAGTTTCCTGAGTTTCTGAAGAAAAATCCTTGTCCCTGAGCGTAATCTGACTGGAGAGGTGGGGACCCATCGAGGGTGAGCAGGCTTCGTCGTGAGTCTTCGACCCTGAGCTCCATTCGGCCCGAGCGTTCGACCTAGCTCACGCCGAGGGCAGACCGAAGGGCTCAGCCGAACGGAAGGGGAAGGCCAGCCCTTTAGAGGATGGAAGGGGCAAGTATTCCCCGCCTTCGAACCCCGAAAGGGTCACCTCGGAAGCATTGAAGCGAAGGGACAAAGGAAGTTTCTCCGGAGATAATCATTGAACCTGGAAGCCTAAATTCGTATCTCCCTCAGTACCTCGTCTAGGATAGATAACCCCTCATCAATCTCCTCATCGGTGATCACCAGGGGCATCAGGGTGCGAAGGACATTGCTGAAGGTCCCCGACCTGGTGATGAGGAGTCCCCGTTCACAACAGCTCTTGATAATCTGTCTCGTCTCCTTAGTCGCCGGCTCCTTGGTCTTTCGGTCTCGGACTAGCTCCAATCCGATCATGGCCCCCAGCCATCGAACATCCCCGATGATGGGGTAATTCTCTTGGAATCCCCTGAATCCATCGACCACCTTTCTTCCGATCTCCAGGGCCCTGGGGGCAAGGGCGTTATCCTCAATAATTTTAATCACCTCCATGGCAGCTCGGCAGGCCAGCGGGTTTCCCGAGAAGGTGCCTCCTAAGCCACCCACATGGGGGGCATCCATGATATCCCCCCTTCCCGTCACTGCGCTGAGGGGAAGCCCTCCTGCCAAGGATTTTCCCATAATAAGGATATCCGGTTCGAGTCCGAGGTGTTGGCAGGCGAACATCCTCCCCGTCCGGCCCATTCCCGTCTGAACCTCATCGGCGATGAAGATGATCCCCTCTTCCGAGCAAATCCCCCTCAGCTTCTCCAGGTATCCCTTTGGGGGAACAACGATCCCGCCTTCCCCGAGAACGGGCTCCACCACGAGGGCGGCTATCTCCTGTGGAGGGGCATGGACGCGAAATACCTCCTTCATATAATCCACGCACCCCAGGTCACAGGAGGGGTACTCAATCCTAAGGGGACACCGGTAACAGTAGGCATAGGGAATCCGGTAAACCTCCGGGGCAAACGGACCAAATCCCAACTTATAGGGCTTCACCTTACCCGTGAGGCTGAGGGCGAGCAAAGTCCGACCATGATATCCGCCATCAAAGGCGATGACGCCAGGCCTTTTGGTGAAATAGCGGGCGATTTTCACCCCATTTTCCACGGCCTCGGCACCGCTATTGGCCAGAAGGGTCTTTTTCGGAAAATTCCCAGGAACAATGCGGTTCAGCTTCTCGGCTAGGGCAATATAGGGCTCGTGCATCATCAGGTGGAAGCAGGTATGGGTGTATTTCCCCGCTTGATCCCTTATGGCTTCGACCAGCTCCGTGGGGCAGTGGCCCACATTCAGGACGCCTATCCCCCCGGCAAAATCGATGTACTCCCTTCCGGTTATATCCTTTACCCGAGCTCCTTTGGCTTCGGATATGATGAGGGGGGTCATGTTGAATATTCCCCTGGGGATGAATTCCCTTCTCTGCCGGATCAACTTCTCCATGTCGTTCAATGAGGATGAACCCATAGCCACTCCTCATCCTATGGGGACTATACCCCTCTATATCAATTTGAGATGTCAATCGCAACCATATTTTTGGCCGATATGGCCTCACATTAAATGGGGGATGTAAATGGGGGACGTTGGTGCAGAATGTGAATTATACGTTAATGTAACGCGTCACGGGAGGTAATTCACCAGCCGAAGCGGTTCTGTTTACACATGACGTCGTAACCCCGAGAAAGCGGGCAACCTCTGCCCCTGAATGACCGAATGCCTTAATCGCAAGAAGGATTAATACCCTGCGCGCCTCCACTACTTCATGCCTCCGACCACCGGAGCGAAGTTCCACAGGCGTTACATTATGGATCTCACAGACCCTTTGGGCCAACGTGGGCAAGTCCATCGCCTTATCGGTTACCCTGAGGTTGTCTTTCTCCCGTTCATCCATTTCTGATAAGACGGCT
>DAOVGJ010000107.1 GCA_030672465.1 Pseudomonadota bacterium
AGTGACGAAAAAACCGGTAAAAGCGAAGAAGCCCAAACCGAGAAAAAAGGTCGCTCTAAGGAAAAAACCGGTAAAGGAGGATATAATATCCGAGAGACAGGTCCGGAAAAAGATCGAGTCGAGCATAGAGAAACTTCGCAAGAAAGTAGAGACCGAGGAAAAACCAAAGGTCACGGAAGAGGTTGCCCAAATCGCCCCGAAGCCTTCGAGGGCAGTTATCGATATGAGGCTCAGGGCTTACTATAACTCGATATGGCAGAGAATTAAGGAAGAATGGATCCTGGCGGGGAGCCTCCTGGATGAGAGTGAGGGCTGGGAAACCGTCATCGTCATCAAAGTTCAGCGGGATGGTGGGATTGTGGAGAGTTGGTTCGAGAAGAAATCGGGGAGCTCTGTGTACGACGAATCCGCCATGCGGGCAATCAAAAAGGCCAATCCCCTCCCTCCCCTCCCGCAAGAGTTGGAGGAAGATGTACTGGAGATCGGAATCCGGTTTCACCCAGAGTAATCTTTGCTGAAATCTCGTGGAACATGCCTATGTATCCAAGAGTGATATTCATTTTGATCTGTTTGCTCTTCACATTCATTCGACCCGATGTGAGCCTTGCCAGGGTCTATATCGATATCGAATCCCCTGAGCTGCAACCCCTTCCCATCGCCGTTGCCCAATTTAAGGATATCGGAGAATCTCGACCCAACGTGGCCCGCACGATTATGGATGTCCTAACCAATGATTTGACAATCTCCGGTTTTTTTGAAATAATTCCACGAAGTGAATTCCCCCAGGAGATTAATGCACTTGCCGATCCCCCCGATTATAGCAGCTGGTTAAGGAGTAGGGCAGAGGTACTGGTAATGGGTGGATACTCCTCAAAGGGTGATCGGCTTGCCATTGAGTTTCGGCTCTTCGACCTTGTGGAAAAGGCTTTTCTCGTCGGCAAGAGGTATGAAGGGAGCACCAAGAGCCTCAGGAGTATGATCCATCGCGTCGCCAATGAGATCACCTACCAGATCACCGGGGGAAAAGGCGTATTCGATACGAAGATCGCCTTCGTATCCACCATATCGGGAAACAAGGAGATTTATGTCATCGATTTCGACGGCCATAACCTGAGGGAGATTACCAAGAACGGATCCATTAACCTTTCTCCGGCCTGGTCCCCCGATGGGAGGCTCGTTGCCTTCACATCCTACATCAAGAGGAACCCGGATCTCTACCTCTTTGATCTTACCAGATCGGTGCAGATCAGGTTATCCACAAAGCCCGGATTGAATGCCGCCGCAGCTTGGTCCCCAGATGGAAGCAGAATGGCGCTGATGATGCGAAGGGAGGGAAATGCGGAGATCTTTATCATTAACCGCGACGGAACCCATCCGAGAAGGCTAACCAAGAGTTGGAGCAGCGAGGCTTCCCCAACGTGGTCCCCCAATGGGAGAAAAATCGCTTTCGTCTCCGATCGAGCTGGCTCACCCCAGATTTATACAATGGATGTGAATGGGAGGAATGTAAAAAGGCTCACCTTTTTAGGCTCGTATAATGCGTCTCCCTCCTGGTCGCCAAAAGGGAATAAGATCGCATACTGCGGTCGTTCCAATGGACGTTTTCACATCTTTACGATAAATCCCGATGGAACCGGGATTCGAAGGCTAACGGAAAACTCCGGAAACAACGAGGGCCCCACCTGGTCACCCGATGGCCGTTTCATCGCCTTCAGCTCAACCAGGGGAGGCCGATCTCAAATCTATGTCATGAATGCCAATGGTGCCAACCAGCGTCGGTTAACCTCAACAAGGGGCAAAGAGTCAAGCCCCACATGGTCACCCAGAATGGATCGGTGAACTTAAAACCCAAAAAGGAGGTTCGTTATGGTGAAGAAATCGTATATCGTTATCGGGGTTATCGTCTCTCTCATGGTTATGGTGGGCTGTGCCAAAAAGGCCGTAAAAGAGGAACCCATGGTTACGGGAAAGGCAGGGGAAAAGGCCTGGGAAAAACCTGCTGAGGAGAGGGAAAGGGCGGGTATCGACGAAAAGTCGTTGCAGGCAAGTTTGGAAAGGAAGAAATATCCCGGAATCGAGGGAGAGTTCCTGGAGTCATCTCTTTTGAAGGATATTAACTTCGGTTTTGACCGATATGATCTGACACCAAAAATGAGGGAAATTCTTTCGCAAAATGCTGACCTTCTCCTTAAAAACCCCGGGGTCAAAATCCAAATTGAAGGCCACTGCGATGAGAGGGGAACCATCGAGTATAATTTGGCCCTGGGTGAGAGAAGGGCAAACCGTACTGAGGAATATCTCATTTCACTGGGGCTTTCGGGGAATAGAATCTCAAGCATCAGCTATGGTGAGGAGATGCCCTTGGACCCCAGACACAACGAGGGGGCCTGGACAAAGAACCGAAGGGCCCACTTTATCATACTGTCGAGATAAGACCGCTTTTGGCATTCATCCCATTGGATGCCTCTCCATACAAGAAGGACAAGATGATGGAAAAGAATGTCCCCCTGCGGTTTTTACTGATAGTTTTTTTCGCCATCCTTTTTGGATGTGCTACCACCGGCGAAATAGCATACTTACGGCAGGATATCGATTCCCTCTATAGACAACTGATCGACGTTCAGAAGGAATTGAAGCAACTGAGATCGGAATCCTCCATGAAAATCCGAAAAAGCCAGGCAGATCTGGATTTTATGCTGGAGCCCCTTCAACGGGAAATCCAAATCCTCAGAAATGCCGTCGATGAGAATAGGGAATACCTCCAGCGACCCCAGCAAGAATTGACGGCGTTCAAAAGGGATTTTGAGACCCGATTGAATAGCTTGGAGGAGAAGATCGATAAGGTCCGAAAGGAAATGGAGGCCAAGCTCGATGAAGTCTCCAAGGCCTCCAAGGCCCAACCCAAAAAAGAACCTCCCTCTCAAGGAGAAGTCTTATCCCAGGAGGCCATGAAGGCCCTCTATAAAAATGCCAAGCAAACTTATGAGAGGAAGGAATTTTCCGCGGCCAGGGAGCAATTTAAGGCCTTTTTGGCCGTCTATCCCAAGGGCGAACTTTCGGACAATGCCCAATTTTGGATTGGGGAATGTTACTATTCGGAAAAGAATTACGAGAAGGCCATTATTGCTTATGACGATGTAATCAAGAGGTTCCCGAAAGGTGATAAGGTCTCTTCGGCCTTGCTCAAACAGGCCCTATGTTGGCTAAAATTGGGGGACAAAACCTTTGCTCAATCCCTGTTGAAACGGGTGATAAGGGAATACCCGCATACGCAACAGGCAAAGATCGCCAAGGAAAAGCTAAAAGGGATTCAATAGGGGGGGCTAATATCCTTCTCGAACCATTGCCTCTTCCCCCTCCGGGTATTCGACATGGAGCTGCACCCCCTTGAATTGGGGGAGTCCAGTGCCCGCTGGGATGAGCCTGCCCATGATGACATTCTCTTTCAACCCCAAGAGATGGTCAACCTTACCCGCTATGGCCGCCTGGGTGAGGACCTTTGTGGTTTCTTGGAAAGAGGCGGCGGAGATGAAGCTGTCGGTGATCAGGGAAGCCTTGGTAATACCGAGAAACATGGGGTCCGCGGTAGCTGGCTTTCCCCCTTCTTTCAAGACCCTTTCATTCTCCTCCTCAAAAACATATTTTTCAACCTGATCATCCACTAAGAAGTTGGTATCCCCGATTTCGCTAATTCGAACCCTTTTGAGCATCTGGCGGACGATGGCCTCGATGTGTTTATCATTGATCTTAACCCCTTGAAGCTTGTACACTTCCTGAATTTCATCCACCAGGTATTTAGCCAACTCTTGAGTCCCAAGGACCCTCAATATATCATGAGGATTCGATGGCCCGTCCATCAACGCCTCACCCGCCTTCACGAAGTCCCCCTCATGTACACTGATATGTTTCCCTCGGAGGACGCTGTACTCTTTAGGCTCGCCCACCTCTGGGGTGATGATGACCTTTCTTTTCCCCTTGGTATCCCTCCCAAAGGAAACGACTCCATCGATCTCACTGATCATGGCGAATTCCTTGGGTCGTCTGGCCTCGAATAATTCTGCCACCCTGGGGAGGCCACCCGTGATATCCTTGGTTTTAGTCGTTTCCCTCGGAATTTTAACGATAATATCCCCCGCCTCCACCATGTCCCCTTCGGAGACAAAGATATTCGCTCCGACGGGTAGGAGATAGCGGGCCTGGGAACTTGATTCGGGAAGGTTTAACGTCCTCCCCTTTTCATCCTTGATGGAAATACGAGGCCTCAATTCGGGGTCCTTTGACTCGACGATGACCTTCCTGGAAAGACCGGTAAATTCATCTACCTGCTCCTGCATGGTCGCGCCCTCGGTGATTTCGCCGAACTTCACCTTTCCCGCAATCTCCGTGAGCACGGGGATGGTATAGGGATCCCATTCCGCCAATAAATCCCCTTCCCTAACCTTCTGGTTATCTTCCACCTTGAGCTTGGCACCATAAATGATTAAATATCGCCTTCTCTCCCGGCCTTCCTGATCGAGGATGGCAATCTCACCGTTTCGATTCATCACGATTAAATCCCCATCCCGATTACGGACGGTTTTAATATTGATGAACCGAACGGTTCCATCAATCCTCGATTCCAAGGCCGTCTGCTCCGCCCTTCGGCTAGCGGTCCCTCCAATGTGAAAAGTCCTCATGGTCAATTGAGTCCCCGGTTCACCAATGGATTGGGCGGCGATGATGCCAATCGCCTCCCCAATACTGACCAAACTTCCCCTGGCCAAGTCTCTTCCGTAGCAAAGCACGCAGACGCCCCTTTTGGATTTACAGGTGAGCACCGACCGAATATTCACCTTTTCGATGCCCGCATCGACGATCTTTTCGCAGGTGCTCTCATCGATCTCCTGGTTTGCCTTAACGATGACCTCACCCGTGAATGGGTCCTTGATATCTTCCAGGGCCACCCTGCCCAGAATTCTCTCCCCCATTGGTTCTATGATCTCCCCTCCCTCAAGCAGCGAGCTCACACCTATGCCGTCCAGGGTCCCGCAATCGTGCTCGATAATCACCACATCCTGGGCAACGTCCACCAATCTCCTGGTAAGGTAGCCCGAATTGGCCGTCTTCAACGCCGTATCGGCCAACCCCTTCCTGGCGCCGTGGGTCGAGATAAAGTATTGGAGGACGCTTAATCCCTCGCGGAAATTTGCCGTAATGGGAGTCTCGATGATCTCCCCCGATGGTTTGGCCATCAATCCCCTCATCCCCGCAAGCTGACGAATCTGTTGGGCGCTTCCCCTTGCCCCGGAATCGGCCATCATGAAGATGGGGTTGAAGCTTTCAACTGTCCTTTCATTTCCATCCTTATCCACGACCTTTCGTGTTCCCAGTTCCTTGAGCATTTCATCCGCGATATTTTCCGTCACCTGGGCCCAGATATCGATGACCTTATTGTAACGCTCACCATCGGTGATCAGTCCGTCAGTATATTGATCTCGAATGGCCTGGATCTCCTCGTAAGCCTCGACCAAAAGCCTCTCCTTATCGGGGGGAATCAGCATGTCATCAATACAGATGGAGACTCCTGCTAAAGTCGCATATCTATATCCCAAATTCTTTAAATGATCGGCGAGAATTACCGTCTTCTTCTCCCCGGCGTGCCGGTATGAGTAATCGATTAAGGCAGCCAATTTATCCTTCTTCATTTCATAGTTGATCAATTCGAATGGGATTTCCTCTGGAATAATCTCCCTGAGGAGTACGCGGCCGACGGTGGTTTCAACCAATTCCCCATCAATCCTCACCTTGATTATGGCTTTGAGATCGACTTCATTGGCATCATGGGCGATCCTGACTTCCTCACAATTGGAGAAAATCTTTCCCTCCCCTCTCGCCATTGGTGCTTTTCGAGTCATATAGTAGATCCCCAAGACGATATCCTGAGTGGGAACGATAATGGGTTTACCATTGGCTGGAGAGAGGATGTTGTTGGTGGACATCATTAAGATCCGTGCCTCCGTCTGGGACTCCACCGAGAGGGGAATATGGACGGCCATCTGATCACCGTCGAAGTCGGCGTTAAAGGCCGCGCAAACCAATGGATGGAGTTGAATGGCCTTTCCCTCAATGAGCACCGGTTCGAAGGCTTGAATTCCCAACCGATGCAATGTCGGGGCACGATTAAGCAACACCGGGTGCTCCCGAATTACCTCATCCAAGATGTCCCATACTTCCGGTCTCTCCCTTTCCACCATTTTCTTGGCGCTTTTGATAGCGGTCACATATCCCCTTTCCTCCAACTTGTTATAGATAAAGGGTTTAAAAAGTTCCAGGGCCATCTTTTTAGGAATCCCACATTGGTGGAGTTTCAATTCCGGCCCTACTACAATGACGGATCTCCCGGAGTAATCGACCCTTTTGCCGAGGAGGTTCTGACGGAATCGCCCCTGCTTACCCCTCAGCATATCGCTCAATGATTTCAGTGGCTTCTTATTAGGGCCGATGATGGTTCGCCCCCTCTTGCCGTTGTCAAATAAGGCATCAACGGCCTCCTGTAACATGCGTTTTTCATTTCGAATAATGATCTCAGGGGCGCTCAATTCCAGGAGCCTCTTGAGCCGGTTATTTCGATTGATAACCCTTCGATAAAGGTCATTGAGGTCGGAAGTCGCAAATCTCCCACCATCGAGGGGAACGAGGGGCCTCAGGTCTGGTGGAATTACCGGTATGATCTCCTTGATCATCCATTCGGGCTTGTTCTTGGAATCTCTGAACGCCTCGACGACCCTTAGCCTCTTCCCCAATTTTCTCCTCTTGGCCTCGGATGAGGTATCCTTCATTTCAGCACGAAGTGTCATCGAAAGCTCATTAACGAAGGTATTCTTCAACATCTCCCTGATGGCCTCAGCCCCCTGACCGGCTACGAAGGTATCCCCATGTTTCTCCCTTGCCTCCCGATATTTCTCCTCGGTGAGAAGCTCACCCCGCTTCAACGGGGTATCCTTTGGGTCAATGACGATGTAGGCCTCGAAATACAAGACCCGTTCCAACTCCTTCAGGGTGAGATCCAACAGGGTCCCGATTTTGCTGGGAATGCTCTTCAAAAACCAAATATGGGCCACCGGGCTGGCCAACCTGATGTGTCCCATTCGCTCCCTTCTCACCTTCGACTGAATGACCTCGACCCCACATTTTTCGCAAACGATTCCCCGGTGTTTCATCCGCTTATACTTTCCGCAATTACACTCATAGTCCTTAACGGGCCCGAATATCTTTGCGCAAAAGAGGCCGTCTTTTTCCGGCTTAAAGGTCCTGTAGTTAATCGTTTCCGGTTTTTTCACCTCACCATAGGACCATGATTTTATTTTTTCGGGGGAGGCGATGGAAATCCGGATAGCATTGAAACTCAAGGGACCTTTCGGTTTTTCGAAAAAATTGAGATAATCTTCCAAGTTATCCTCCTTGCTTCGTCCCTCCCTTGTCCTCTATGAGTTCCACATCCAGGCAAAGGCTTTGCAATTCCTTCACCAGGACATTGAAGGACTCGGGAAGTCCGGGTTCCATAATATTCTCGGCCTTTACGATGGCCTCATATGTTCTCGTTCTTCCGGCCACATCATCGGATTTTACCGTCAGGAATTCCTGAAGCGAATGGGCAGCCCCATAAGCCTCCAAGGCCCACACCTCCATCTCTCCGAGCCGTTGGCCGCCGAACTGCGCTTTTCCACCCAACGGTTGTTGGGTAACCAATGAATAGGGGCCGATGGATCGCGCATGGATTTTATCATCCACCAAGTGATGAAGCTTAAGCAGGTATATATATCCGACGGTTATCTTCTGGTCAAATGGCTCACCAGTCCGCCCGTCGTACAGGGTCATTTGGCCTGCTACGGGAAGATCTGCTTCTTTCAAAAGTTCCTTTATCTCCGTCTCCGAAGCGCCATCGAAGATGGGTACAGCCATATGAATCCCGTTGCCCAACCGTTTGATGATCTCCAGAATCTCCTCATCCGTCGCCGTATCGGTGAATTCGCTGACCTCCTTTGATGAATAAAGGGCCTTAATCTTCGATCTCAGGTTCTTCACGCTAAAATTCTTCTCGAGCAACTGTTGAATCTTCCATCCCAAGCCTTTTGCCGCCCAGCCCAAATGTGTCTCTAAAATTTGACCCACATTCATCCTGGAAGGGACCCCCAAGGGATTGAGGATGATATCCACGGGTGTTCCATCCTCCAGAAAAGGCATGTCCTCTTCGGGAAGGACCCGGGAGATGATGCCCTTGTTTCCATGTCTCCCTGACACCTTATCACCAACGGCCAACTTCCTTTTCATGGCCACATAAACCTTCACCTGTTTGATGACCCCCGGAGGCAGTTCGTCACCCCTGTTCAGCTTAGCGATCTTCTCATTAAAAATGGCCTTCACCATGTCGATTTGCACATCTCCGCTCATCAGGACCTCCCGAACCTCCGTTTCAACCCCTTCGTCCCCCCTCACGGTTACCTCACTCAATCTTTCATAAGGGATCTGGAAGAGGGCGTCTGCCGTAATCGTTTCACCTTCATCCAGCAAAACCCGCTCCTTACCATCGGTTAATCGAGTCGCCGATCTCTTCCCCATCAAAAGTTCTACCGCTCTTCTCCTGATATTGTCCCTGATGATCCGTATCTCATCCGCCTGGTTTTTGAGGATCCTCGCCTTCTCCTGAGCTTCAATGACCCTGCTTCTCTCGTCCTTATCCACGCCCTTTCTTGAGAAGATTTTCGCTTCGATGACGATGCCCTCTACTCCGTGGGGAACCGTAAGAGAGGTATCCCTGACGTCCCCAGCCTTCTCACCGAAGATAGCCCTTAATAACTTCTCCTCCGGGGAAAGCTGAGTTTCACCCTTAGGGGTTACTTTGCCCACCAGGATATCGCCCGGTTTTACCTCCGCCCCAATTCGGATAATTCCACTCTCATCGAGATCTTTTAATGCCTCTTCCCCCACGTTGGGGATATCCCGGGTAATCTCCTCCTTGCCCAATTTAGTATCCCGGGAAACACACTCGAGTTCCTCGATGTGAATCGATGTGTATGCGTCCTCCTTCAGGAGTTTTTCGCTAATGAGAATGGAGTCCTCGAAATTATAACCGCCCCAAGGCATGAAGGCGACCAAGACGTTCTGCCCGAGGGCCAGCTCTCCCCCATCCGTCGCAGGGCCATCGGCAATAACCTCTCCCTTGTTAACCCTCTGGCCTCTGTTGACGATGGGCTTCTGGTTAATGCACGTATTCTGATTCGACCGTTGATATTTGATGAGAT
>DAOVGJ010000111.1 GCA_030672465.1 Pseudomonadota bacterium
TGCCGTCTCAACGGCCCGGGATAGGGGGCTGCTGTATACCGAGCCCACCTTTACCTTTCTCAAATACTGGCCCGTTAAGAGCGCCTCCTTACGACCGGTTTCGTTCAGTGGAATATCCGCCCTCCCCCGAAAAACCTCCTCCCTATTCCAGGCCGTCTGTCCATGCCGAATAAGGTAGACGGTGGTCATATGCATCCTTCCCTTAGGGCTTCGCATACCCTTAAGCCACTTACGAACCGGTGAAGCTGATCCCTCTGCCAAACTCCCTCCTCTGTAACCACGCCGCAGAGGAATTCGATGGGGGTGATATCGAAATATTGATTGATCACCTTTACCCCGGGATGGGGAATTGGTAAAACCTCCCCGGGATCCTTCGGCTCAACCTCCACCTTTCGGCCAATCCCGCAGTCAAGCAATATCTGAGCCCGGTAGGCGAGTTTTGGATTTGCAGTGAAGCGGCCTTTTCAGAGATTTCAAAAAAGGTGCTTGATTCTCTCCCCAATCCGTAGGCTCACCTGGCGGAATCGTATCTCCCCAAATCCCCGAGTTCATATTGCACGATTCCCACAAGCAAAATGGCGGCCGTCTCCGTCCTCAGAATCCTCCGCCCGAGGGTGATGGGGATGAATCCCTTCTCCTGTGCCCTTCGGACCTCTTCAGGGGCGAAGCCGCCCTCGGGACCAACCATCAATGCCACCTTGCCATAATTCCCCTGGGACCTCAAGACATCTCTTAAGGGGTTCTTGTGCCCCCTCTCCCAGAGAATGGCTTTGAGATCACTTCCCTCCGCATACCCCAGTGCTTCCGAGAAGTCGCAATAAGGCTCAATGAGGGGGACCCTTCCCCTCCTGGACTGTTGGGCCGCCTTTATGGCGATGGACTGCCATCGATGGGCCTTGGGCTGTTTCCGCTCTCTTTCCTGGAGGGTAATCGATCGCTTCGATTCGAAGGGAACGATGGAATAGACGCCCAGTTCGGTGGCCTTCTGAATGATGAGCTCCATCCGCTCCTTGTCGGGTAGGGCTTGGAGAAGGATGATCTTGGTGGCGGACTCGGTAGGTGGTACGAGGGACTCGAATACGAGCACCCATGCCTCACGGGGATTGATGGAGAGGATCCTTCCCCGGAATTCCCCTCCTCCCCCGGTTAGCGTAACCAATTCGCCGGGCCGGGCCTGGCGAAAAGTCAAACCGTCCAGTCCCTTGCCCGCTATTCGGATCTTTTGGCCTTCCTTGGGACATGTGTCGATCTCAATGCATCCTGTGGAATTCGAATTCCTCAACGAAAGCCCTTTTCATTTTTTCTTCTTCTTGGGTGGTTTCTCCTCCGCTGCTTCGAACTCCTTTATCCCTGAGGCCAGTTCTTTCAATCGCTTATCGACCAAGAAGTTCACCGTCCCTTCCTCAAAGCTCCCATCCTCGCCCCTCTCACCCGCCTTTACCCCCGTCAAAACCTCGATACCCTGATCGATGGTCTTCACGGGATAGATGTGGAATTTCCCCTCTTCGACCACCTTCACCACATCTTTTTTCAGCATGAGGTCGTCCACATTTTGATGGGGTACCATTACCCCCTGATTTCCCGTTAATCCCTTGGCCTTACATACGTCGAAGAAACCCTCGATCTTCTCGTTCACTCCCCCGATGGGCTGGATTTCCCCCTTCTGATTCACGGATCCCGTCACGGCGATATCCTGCCTAAGGGAAATCCCGGAGAGGCTTGATAGAAGCGAGTAAACCTCAGTTGAGGAGGCGCTATCACCGTCAACACCGCCATAGGATTGTTCGAAGCAGATGCTGGCGCTCATAGTGAGGGGCTTATCCTGGGCGTACTTCCCCCGGAGGTATCCGGTAAGGATGAAAACCCCCTTATTATGGGTGGGACCGCTGAGTTCCGCTTCCCTCTCAATATTTATGATGCCCGCCTTTCCCATGGCAACTTTGGCCGTAATCCGGGATGGCCTTCCGAAGGCATAATCCCCCAGATTGTAAACCGAAAGACCATTGACCTGCCCAACCACCGCCCCATCGGAATCGATCATAACCATCCCATCCTCGATCATCTCCTGAATCTTATCCTCCACGAGGTTGACGCGGTGAATCCTCCCTTGGATTGCCTTCTCCACATGAGCCTCACCAACATATTGGCTTCCCTCCTTTATCGCCCAGTAATTGGCTTCCCTCAGCACATCCGCCAGCAGGTGAAATCGGGTGGTCAATTTCTTCTGCCTTCCCGCGAGCCTCACCCCATACTCCACTACAGCCGCCACACCGGATTGATCAAAGGGCCTTAGATTCTCCTCCTTGCAAATCTTATGGATCAGGGAGGCATATTGGTTGATGGCCTCCTCATTCTTATCCATCACTGTATCGAAATCGGCTTTAACCTTGAAGATCTTCTTGAAGTCCTCGTCATAGTTATAGAGGAGGTGGTACATCAACGTATCTCCGACCATGATTACCTTCACATCGATCTGGATTGGCTCGGGCTTCAGGGCGGAGGTAGCAAAGAGATAGAAGGGATCGTAGGTTTGCATTTCCACGACCCCATTCTTCAGGGTCCTCTTCAGGGTTTGCCAGACGCCTGGCTCGATCAACGCATCCAAGGCGTCGATGATGAGATATCCCCCATTAGCCCTGAGGAAGGAGCCCGCCTTTATCCGGCTGAAGTCCGTCCTCCAAATCCCCGATCGATCCACGATTCTCTCCATGGTTCCGAAGAGGTTTCGGTAGTTGGGGGTCGTCTCCACGATGATCGGCGCGCCCTTGGTATCCGAGTTGTCGACCAATACGTTGACCCGGTATTCGGTGAATTGATCGGCGGGTTGAGGGATGTTCAGACCGGGTATGATCTGTGGTTGCTCCTCCTTCTCCATAAACCTCGGAAGGTTCTCCACAATGCTCTCTTGAACCTCGTCCAGGTAGCTTTTGATCTTCTCGTTATCGTACTTCTCTCGAATATCATTAAGGGAATCACTGACCACGGGCGATATGACCTCTTTGTCAAGGTTGGAGAGGGATTGGCGAATTTCCTTTTCGGTCTTTCGGGTCTCCTTGAAAATGTCCTCCAGTTCAGAAGCAAATTCCCTCTGCTTTTCCCTTAACCTCTCCACCTCTTCCGCGGAAAGTTTTCCCTCCTGAACGAGGGCCTCCAATTGATCGAAGCTCATGGGGTTTCCATCGATTACCGGAAAGATACCCGGCCGGGAGTAAGGGCCCATTTGGACCTGAACGAGGGAAAACTTTTCCTGGGTAACCTTCCTCTCGAATTCCTTGAAATAGGTCGCTTGCTGCTCCCGAAATTTTTCCAAGATCTCCTTTTTCTTGTTGATGTATCTTTCATCTTCGAATATCAAGGGGATCTTCTTCTTCAGGGTCTCAATGAGGTTCTCCATATCTCCCCTGAACTCATTTCCCCTGCCCGCCGGAAGGGAGATCATCTTGGGCATATCGGTGTTTTTGAAATTATTTACGTAACAGATATCGTTAGGGATCTTGCCTACTGTATCGATCTCCTCAAGCAGGCCCTTTATGGCCGTCTTTTTCCCCGTACCCACGAGGCCCGTTACGAAGATGTTATAGCCAAATCCATCGATATTCAAGCCGAGGCGAATGGCTTCAAGGGCCCTCTCTTGGCCGATTATCTCCTCGATAATGGGCAAATCCTCCGTTGATTGGAATTTCAGCTTTTCCGGGTCGCACCTCCACCTCAGCTTTTCTACGGGGACTTCTTGGAATATCATTTTTTGGGCCATCTAATTCTACCTCCGCGGTATAGAGACTCTCTCCTCGATCCATCGAGTCATGGGTATTCTCCACAATAAAGGTGTAGATGTCAATACCCTCCGGGCCTGCCCGAGACCTCCGAACAGCATGTCTCTGGACGCCCGATAGAAATGAAAGGGGTTAACCCTGAAACGGGCTGTTGCCCATATCCCTGGAACGCGAAGTTATTCAGTGTTGCGGTGCTGCAGTCAAACAAGGAATAAATCCTAAATCCGAAGCACTAAATACTAAACAATATCTAAATCCAAATGCCCAAATCCTAAACGTTTTGGTCATTTGATCATTAGGGCTTTGTATTTGTTTAGGGTTTAGAAATTAGGATTTCGGATTTGCTTGTATTCTTTCCTCTCCACAAATATGTATGTGGTCATAAACAAGTCGTGGGATGAAGCAGCGCCTCTGGTTCTCTTTGCAGTGAAGCGAACTTTGGAATGGTCGAAAAAATATGTTGAGCAGCGAGGAGTGACCTTTTCAGAAACCTCTTGGCCATTGAGGCGTGGAGTTAAATGGATGAAAAGGAAAGATCTGTTCGGTTATCCGAAATGGTCAAATAGGAATTGGAGGGATGGGGG
>DAOVGJ010000006.1 GCA_030672465.1 Pseudomonadota bacterium
AGGTAGGTGGGAAGGGTCACCACGTATTCCGTCTCCATGCGGATATATTCCATATCCTCAAGGGTGGTTCCCACATCCTCTCCGGTATAGTATTTTCCTCCGAGTCGATTGATAAATCGGCCCAAAGTCCGAAAAAGGGCCTCTCGGTCCCTTCGTTTTGGATCCCCTATGACCACCGCTTTGCCCCCACCCAGGTTCACCCCCGCAGCCGCATACTTATAGGTCATGCCTCTTGCCAGCCGAAGGGCATCCTCGATGGCCTCCCAGTCCGTGTCGTACGTCCACATACGACATCCCCCCGTTGCGGGGCCCAGGGTGGTGTCATGAATGGCGATGACGGCCTTAAGGTCCACGGCCCTATCCTGGCACAGAAATACGTTCTCGTAGTCGTATCTCGTTAGGTAGTCGAATATCCCTTCCACGCGAACCATTTCCCGCACCATTGATTATCCGTCCTTACCTTATCCAAATCTTATCCAACCCCTTCGGCCCGGTATGCTCTAGTACGACCATGGCTTGGGTTTCCGTTTTTCGCGGGAGGGGATGTGATAAGGGATTGACACTTATTCCTCCGTCTCCTCCAAGGATTTTTCCGCATACATTCGCCTCACCTTCTCCCTCCCACCGATGATGGCATCAACGACATAGGCATTATTGGGGGGACACCCCCTGACGAACCGCTTTCCCCTCTTACCCTTTGGTACACATTGACCAACGGCCACGATTTCATCCCCCGGGACAGCCTTCGGGATATCGGGATCTCCCGTTATAACCGTCACGCCGGGTAGGTATTTTAGATGGCCCGCATTTCTCATATCAATGAGAGCGCTCATGACGGTATTTCGGCAGCCCGTGCAGGTGATTCCCCCGAAGAGGAGGGAAAACCCATCCACCTCAACGGGATCATCCTCTACGGACCTCATAAACCTCCTCCTCACATTCTCCAAGGGCTCCCCTGCGAGTTCTATCATTTTATTGTCCATAACGCCTAAGCCCCGTTCTGCGGCGAATTTCGTAATTAATACCTCCTCTGGTTCATATCCCATAATCTGGCCACATATGGAATCCACGGCCACCAGATCCTTTCCCGCAACGATGAGGTTCATCTCAACAGGGTGCCCGAAAATGGGGCCCAACCCCTCCTGGCAGAGGATGGCATCGACGATGGATAATCTCGGTTTCAACAGCATATTGATGTCGACGACCCCTTTAAAAACCCCTGTTTTATGCATCCATCGCTTCTGTTCATCGCTTACCAAGCCTTTCAGCTTTTTCAAACTACACGTTAGCTCCGTCTGATCATGGGTCTTCATCTTCGGCACACTAATGATAATATCGGCTCGGGTGACCAATTCGAAGGTCTCCACCTTCTTCAAGACCTCACCGCCCTCAATCTCTACCGTAACCTTGGATGTCGACTTCAAGTTGATGACTTCGTAACCCTCGCTCCTCATCTCTCCATAGGCCGAATTGGCTCTTACCTTTTCCGTATCGACCCCGACGGCGGATGACTCCGCTATGATGGGCCTTGCCCCAAAATCCCGTATGATGTCTGCGACGGCTCTGGTCACCTCCGGGCTGGTGATCACCGCTGATTGAGGATCTGTAGGTGGTGCCACCCAACTTGGATTGATTAAAACCAAGTCTTTCCGGGAAATGATATCATCGAGCCCCCCGATGAGGTCAATGGCCTTCCTTATCGCCCCCTCAATCTCCTTTCGGGAGGGACTTTTGGGAGTCCTCACAATGGATACCCTGCTACTCGGCATCACCCCCTCCTTTTCAATTTAGACTCGTATGAATCCCTTCCAGATCGCCCCTCCCAACGGCCCACCTCATCCATTTTTCCCTATGATTTCGACTCATACTACTTTTAAGGGGTTTAGATGTCAAGGCGAAAGGGTTCGATCGCCTGTTCCTTTCCCGAATAACCGAAATTGGAAACTAAAAATAGAGGGTGGGTATTGGGATTTTGATATTGTGGATCATTTCGTTTTTTGAGATTATGGGGGTTATGATTTCTAAACAATTGCGCATCAGGTCTTTATTTTCGTTGTGTCCCGTTAGGCTATCATGGGTTGATGGGAGAATACCGTAAATCCGAAAGAGGGGAAATGCCACCATTTGAGGCAGTGAATGAGATAAAGGGTCGCTTCGGAGTCGATGCCCACTCCCTTCGGGATATCAATGCCCTTCCTGTGGATATAAAGGAGGCGATATATGTCGGGCTCATTCCTGGGGATCTATTTGCAATGTATGGGGTTGACGCCAAGACGTTCAGGAATAAGAAGGGAGAAAGATCCTTGGAATTCATCTATCCACCAGGAGAAGGTATTTTGAAGGTCAGCCTTAAGAGGTCGGTTGAGGATATCGACCCCATCGTATATATCCAACTCCGGGACACCATATACAATCAAGCGGAGTTCGAGTGGATTATCATCAACGATCCCGATTCGGAACGATTCAACATCAATAGGAATCCAGGCACCCAGTTTCTCCCTCCGAGCTCCCGGTTCAGGAATATCCCAGAGGAAATCCGGGCGATGAAGGCCGGCCTCGCTCCTGGGCAGGTGCATAGGGGACTGCACAAATTCCAAGGAATCATAGACCTCTTGGAGCAGCTTTTATCATCTATCCGTATCAGCCTGATCATCGGATTCCCCTATGCCTACCACAATGCTATAGAGCTCGAGCGAATCGGCTTCTTTTATGCCAGTGGCCGTGATATGATGGAGAGGATTCATCAAGGGTTTCAGGCAGGAGGGGAGTTATTATCCAGGCTTGATGGCTCCAGCCCTTTCCGACAACCGGGTATGGAAAAGACGATTCGGGGCAGGAGTTGGGCGATACACGATGGCATCTTGGGCGAACCCTGGATATGCCCGAAAATGCAGAAGATCGTGGGGAGAAAAGCCAGGGATTTCACATTTCCCGACGCTTTTTACCTTTAAAGAAATCTCTGAAAGGGTCGCTCTTCGCTGCTCAAAATATTTTTTCGACCATTCTAAAATTCGCTTCACTGCACGCGTAGTTAAACTAGAATTTGGACCGCAGAACCGCATGACTGCAGTACTGCAACACTGCATGATTTTGCGCTCAGAGTTCCTTTCCCCAGTTTTTCAGAGACTTCTTAAAAAGGGCTGGACAAAGGGAATAGGGATATGCTAAAAGATGGTAGGATAAAGGCCCCTTCGTTGCCGATGGAATCGTTTCGGTACATAGTCGTAGAAGGCCCAATCGGGGTTGGGAAGACCAGCCTTGCGGAAATGTTATCCGCTCACTTTAAAGCCAGATGTATCCTGGAATCGCCAGGGGAGAACCCGTTTCTCCATAAATTTTATCGAGATCGAAAAAAGTACGCCTTTCAAACGCAACTCTTTTTCCTGTTGAACCGTTATCAGCAACAGAGGGAGATTAGACAGATCGACCTGTTTAACCAGGTTACCATAACTGATTACCT
>DAOVGJ010000270.1 GCA_030672465.1 Pseudomonadota bacterium
CAGAATTTGCCTGTGTACCTTCTCATACGCAAATATTTATGTCCTCACATTTAGTTCAGCCTCACCGAGACGACTTTTGAGATTCCCGGGGTTTCCATGGTCACCCCGTAAAGGGTATTGGACATCTTGATGGTCTTCTTATTATGGGTAACCAATATAAATTGTGAGGTCTTGGATAATTCGCTTACTAATTCAACGAAACGATCGATATTGGCATCGTCCAAGGGGGCATCCACCTCGTCCAGAAGGCAGAAGGGGATGGGCTTGACGAGAAAAAAGGAGAAAAGCAGCGCAATGGCCACCAGCGCCTTCTCCCCACCGGAAAGGAGGTCGATAATCTGCAACCTCTTATCGGGTGGTTGGGCTACGATTTCAATCCCCGTAACGGAAAGATCCCTTTCGTCGGTTAGCAGCAGATCTCCCCTTCCCCCCTTGAACAGCCTGGCGAATACTTCCTGAAATTTCCCCCTAACCACCTCAAAGGTCTTCAAAAATTGACGGTTTGTCGTCCTATGTATCCTGGTAATGGCCCTCTTCAGGTCATCCATGGCATCCTCTAAATCCCTCTTCTGCTCTATCAGGAAGTCATATCGCTCCTTCAATTCCTCATACTCCTCAAGTGCCACCAGATTGACCTCCCCCAACGCATCGAGGGCCGCTCGAAGTTCATTGAGCCGCCTTTCCGCGGAGTCCCGCTGAAAATCGGGGTCCTTCTCCCCGGCCAATTCTTGCAGGGAAAGGCCGTACTTTTCCGATACCCTCCCCTCCAGATGGTCCACCGAAAGGTGAATTTCGGCCATCTTGAGATTGAGCTCGTTGGTCTTTTGCCCAATCTCATCCCGTTCCAGCTTTAACCGCTCATGCCCGGATTCGCTCTCCCTGAGGATTTCGGCCAACCTCTTCCTCTGTCGTTCTTGGGCCCTCACTGTCCTGGTGAGGGATTTGAGCTCCTTCATACTCTGCCGTCCCTGCTTCTGGAGGGCCGCTACCCGTTCCTTGGCCTCAGAGGTTTCCTCCCTGACCCGCTCAACTTCCCTCAATTTCCTCGCGATCTCGTCCTTTGTTCCCCTTTGGGATTGCTCCAGGTTGCTGAGCACCGCTTCAACGGCCTTCATCTTCTCCCTCAGTGCCGCGGCGCTCACCTTTAGGCCGGTAACATCTCGATTTATCTCCTCCAAGGCCTTGGTCTCTCCATCCAATCTCGCCTTCAATTCCTTTATCTTCTCCTCCCCCTCTCTCCTCCGATCGTCAAGTTCCCTCAATTGGTGGGAGAGGTCCTGCAATTCCCCCCTCCTTGCGTCAACCTCGGATTGGAGTTGTCTCCCCTCGAATTCCAGGACCTCCAACCTCTGTCTCTCTCGAGTCAGCCCTTGACCCCTCTGTTCCAAATCCCTTTTGCAATCCATGAGCTCTATTTCCTGCTTGTGCCGATTCTCCAGCAAGGCATCGAGCTCGCCCTCCTTTGCAGAAATGGTATCAGCGAGTTTCCCAATGGTTGTCCCCTTGAGATGAAGTTGCTCCCTTAACCCGGATACGCTCCCCTCAAGCCCTTTGATAAGCCTCCTCCTCTCAAGCAAGCCGAACCCGCCGCCCTCCATACCTCCTCCCGTCAGACTTCCATCCCTCTCCAAAACCTCTCCATCGAGGGACACCAATGTTCGAAAGCCCTTCTCCTCCTTCCACAGCCTATGGGCTACCTCCAGATTATCGACAAGCCATACACCCTCAAGGAGAGATGCTATTACGGGGGAAAACAACCCCTCCTTAACCCTCACAAACTGAGCGAGGGGACCCAACAACCCCTCCTCTTTTGACCCGCTTACCCGCCCCACGGCTCGAATTGAACCCTTTGGGGTGACGGGGATAAATGTAGAACGACCGCAGCTGCGCTCCTTCAAATACCGAAGGGCTTGCATCCCTTCTTCAAACCCTTTCACTACGATATGCTGTAATCCCCGATCCAATGCGGCCTCCAACGCCACCTCAAATCGTTGATCCGTCTCTATCATGTCCCCGATGAGCCCGTAAATTCCATCCAGCTCTCCCCTCTCCTTGGAGGACATGATCGCCTTTACCCCCCTATCGTAGCCCTCGTAATTTTTCTCCAACTCCCTCAAGGATTCAAGTCTCGAGCGCTCTCGATGGAGCAGTTCCTCCATCTTCTTCAGCTCCGATTCCTCGGCGAGAATTCTCCGACGCAAATCATCGATGCCCGCTCGGAGAGCCTCCTTCTCCCCCTCCAGTTTCTCCATGGATGAGGTGAGGGTATTCATCCTCTCCCCTGACTGGGATAAGAGCTTCTCCATCTCTTCAACCGCGCCTTTCGCCTCCCGTTGTTCAATCCCATTCTGAACTATTCTCCTTTCCAGGCCTTCAATCTCTTTCCCCAAACTGGAGGTCGCATTTCTTGAAGCTGATATTTGAGATAGGATATCAACGACGCTGGTCTTCTGGTCCTCCAGGTCGTTCATAGTGCCCTCATTTTGGCGTTTAAGGGACTCCAGCTCCCGCTCCCTCTCCTTCAATCCCGACTCTTCCGAGAGGATCTGTTGCCTCAAATCGGACCTCTCCCCTTCCATCCTTGCCTTCCCGCTCCTCGTTTCCTCCAGCTTGGAATTCAACTGCCCGATCTCCTCCAGGTATTGCTTCTCCAGTCGGGAAAGGCGTTCCAGCTCCCTGTTGAGGGCTTCAATCCCATCTTCACCCCTTTGGAGCTCGTTTTGGACGCCCAGGGTTCTCCGTTGGGCCTCATTGAGCCCCTCCTCCACCTCCCTCAACCTCTGCCTGGTGTGCTCGATAAAGCTTTGCGTTCTCCGTAACCTCCGGGTTACCTTCGTCCCCTCCTCCCTCAATCCCGCTAGGGCCTCTTCTATTCCCCCCCTCTTTTTCAATAGCTCACCATAATCCCCCGCGGCGATTTTCGACTCGATCTCCTTAATCTCCCCCTTATATGCCTTAAACCGCTCTGCCCTTTTCACCTGCCGACTCAACCCATTGATCTGCCTTTTGATCTCCCCGATGATATCTCGAAGCCGCAGGAGGTTCTGTTCCGTCGATTCCATCTTCATCAAGGCGATCCGCTTTCGCTCCTTAAACTTAGAAACCCCAGCTGCCTCCTCGAACAACAACCGTCTCTCCTGCGGCTTTGAGTTCAGGATGAAATCCACTTTTCCCTGCTCGATAATGGAATAGACGTTCGTTCCGATCCCCGTCCCCGCGAATAAATCCGCAACATCCTTGAGGCGGCATGGGTTTTTGTTGATATAGAATTCGCTCTCCCCGGAGCGAAAGAGCCTCCGTGTGACCATGATCTCTTCATATCCTGTGTATTCGGGGGGAACGCCTCCATCCTCATTGGAGAAGAGGATGCTCACCTCGGCCATTCCCATGGGCTTATTTCCATTGGTCCCATTGAAAATCACGTCTTCCATTAACCTCGCTCGAAGGTGTCTCGCACTCCTCTCTCCAACCACCCACAGTACGGCATCAACGATATTGCTCTTCCCGCAACCGTTTGGCCCCACGATGCCCGTAATTCCCCCCGGAAAGGAGAGGTTCACCCTTTCCGGGAAGGACTTAAACCCCAAAATTTCCAGTTTCTTAATCCTCATTTTCACCTCCCGGGCAAGCAACGGAATCCCGTATGAAGCCGATGGCTTTTTCGAGCCGCCTAATCGTTTGGCCCTTCCCCAGTATATCGATTACCTCAAAGAGCCCTGGGCTGACAGTACGACCTGTCAGCGCTACTCGGGCGGGTTGGGCGACTTTAACCAGCTTAATCTCCCTCCTTTGGGCAATCCCCCTGAACAACGATTCAACCTCTGCCTCGGACATGGTCTTCATCCCCTTGAAGCCCTCTATCAACTCCTCGAAGATATCGATCACCTCCGGCCTCAAGAACTTCTTGGCCGCTTCCTCTTCGTATTCGATCTCCCCCTTGAAAAAGAATTCTGCCTGGTTGGCCATCTCAATGAGGGTCTTTGATCGAGCCTTAAGGTTGCTGATGATCTTGTTCAACTTCTCCCCTTCGCCGATTTCATAGCCCTTTACCTTTATAAAGGGGAGCAAGAGGGGAGCAAGCTTACTCGGCTCCCTTCCCTTTATGTGATCTCCATTGATAGACCGAAGTTTTTCAGGGTTGAAGATACCCGCTGACTTCCCCACATTCTCCAGGGAAAACTTCTCTATCAGCTCTCCAATGGAAAAGATCTCCTGATCGCCATAGGACCAGCCAAGCCGAACCAGATAATTCAAGAGCCCCTCGGGCAAATACCCCATTTCTTTATAAGCCATAACCGATTCCGCCCCGTGGCGCTTGCTCAATCGGGTCCGATCAGGGCCAAGGATCATCGGGACGTGGGCAAAATAAGGAAGGGGGTAACCAAGGGCCCGGAAAAGGAGAATCTGCCTCGGCGTATTATTGACGTGATCGTCTCCCCGAATGACGTGGGTAATGCCCATGGTTCCATCATCTACCACCACGGCGAAGTTATACGTGGGCATACCATCGCTCCTCTGGATGATCAAATCATCCAACTCCGCATTTTCGAAGACAACCCGTCCCTTCACCAGATCCTCCACAACCGTCTGCCCCTCCTGGGGGCATTTAAACCGCACAGCATAGGGACCATCGGGGTAGGGTGGGGATAAATTCCGACATTTACCGTCGTATTTCGGCTTTTTCCTCTCCTCAAGCGCCCTTTTCCGCTTCTCCTCCAGCTCCTCGGGGGGACAATAACACCGGTACGCCTTCCCCTCGGACAAGAGTCTGTCCACATGTTCCTGGTATATGGCTAGCCTCTTGGATTGAAAGAAGGGCCCTTCATCCCAGTCCAAACCCAGCCACTGCATGCTATCCAAGATTGCCTTGAGTGCCTCCTCCGTGGATCGGGCTATATCGGTATCCTCAATGCGCAAGATGAACTTTCCCCTGTGATGCCTCGTAAAAAGCCAGTTGAAGAGGGCCGTCCTTGCCCCCCCAATATGTAAGAAACCCGTCGGGCTCGGTGGAAAGCGAGTTCTAACCTGGCTCAATTCCTCCCCCATTTGGTTCGCTCAATGGAAGGGTATTCAACAATTTCAATTGAAATAATATTTTACGCACCTATCAACAGATGTCAAGGAAAAATGAGCGAAAATCCTCCTTTTTCGGTTATTTTACGGCAAATAGGTGGGTATTGACAAGATAAGGTATGTGGCCTCCGAATTCGCCTCTTCAAAAGGCCATTTTTCCCCATAGCATGTTAGGGAAACTTCGTAAAGACAAACAAAGGCGGTATCGAAGGAATGGGACGCCTAGTCCTCCCCCATCTCCTCGACGATTTTATAGATGGAATGTAAGGCGTGGTCAAGCTTGGATACATTCGTTCCGCCCGCCTGGGCCATGTCCGGCCTGCCTCCTCCCCTTCCCCCCACCTCCTCGGCAACCAGTCTCATCATCGTATTGGCATTGAATCGTGAAAGGAGGTCATCGGTCACCATCATGACCAGAAAGGCCTTCTGCCCCCCGCTCGATCCCAACAAGACAATGCCGGAACCGATTCGGTCCTTCAGCGTGTCCCCGTAACTCCTCAGGGAAGGCGGGTCTTCTGCCTCCACCTGAGCCGCAAGGACCTTAACCCCTTTAATAACTCTTACCTGATCCATGAGGTCGATGGACTTGCCGCCGGCCAGCTTTCCCCTCAACGATACGACTTCCCTTTCCAATTTCCTCTGATGGTCCAACAGTTTTTGTACCTTCGAGGCCACCTCCCCAGAGGGAGCCTTTACCATGGAGGCCACTCGGTTAAGCTCCTCCTCCTCCTGTCGTATGTATCGGATGGCATCCTCCCCGGTGAGGGCCTCGACCCTTCTCACCCCCGCCGCGACGCCCGTTTCCGATATAATTTTAAATAGGCCCACATCCCCTGTTCGAGAAGTGTGGGTTCCCCCACAGAGCTCCTTGCTAAAATCGGCAATACTCACTACTCGCGCTTTATCGCCGTACTTCTCGCCGAACAGTGCTATGGCCCCCCCCTGAATGGCCTCCCGAGTTTCCATTTCCTGAATATCGACCCCTATGTTCTGCTGGATTCTCCTGTTGACAAAGTCCTCAACCCGAATGATCTCCTCTTCGGTGAGGGGGGAAAAATGGGTAAAATCGAAACGGAGTCGATGGGGCCCCACCAGGGATCCAGCCTGCTTCACATGATCCCCTGAGGTCTCCCTCAATGCGGAATGGAGAAGATGGGTAGCCGTGTGGTTTGCGGCAGTCCTTCCTCTTGTCCCCTCATCAACGCAAAGGACGACTTCGTCCCCCACCCTCAGGGTACCCTCTTTGACCAAACCCCTGTGGACAATCACGTCGGGCAAGGGCCTCCGGGCATCGTTGATCTCTATGACAAGGCCGTTCCTTACCATCTTTCCCGTATCCCCAACTTGGCCTCCGGTCTCACCATAAAAGGGTGTTTTTCCCACAACAATCTCCACCAAATTTCCCGTTTCGGCCTTATCCACGAAATGATCCCCTTGAACGATCTTCACCACCTTTGACGTACATTGAATCTCATCGTATCCCACAAATTGGGTCTCGATTCCCTCCGAGAAAATCCTTCCGTAGATCTCCTTCAGGCCCTCTTCCCCCATCCCTTTCCAGGACTCCCTTGCCTTACGCCTCTGCTCTTCCATGGCCCCTTCGAATCCGTCTAAATCGATGCGAAATCCTTCCTCCTGAACGATGTCCTCCGTCAGGTCTACCGGAAACCCAAAGGTATCGTAGAGCATGAAAACGACATTCCCCGGAAGAACCTCTTGTCCCATCTGGGCCAACCTGGCCGTTTCCTCCCTCAGGAGGCTCAAGCCCCGATCCAACGTCTCGGAGAAGCCCGTTTCTTCCAATTCTATCACCCGCCTGATATAGTTCCGATTTTCTATCAACTCCGGGTATGCCTTCCGCATGAGCTCTACTCCAACCGCGGATACTTCTCCTAGAAAGGAACCTTTAATTCCTAGCTTTCTTCCGTGGCGAATTGCCCTCCGCATAATCCTCCGCAGTACGTATCCCCTTCCCGCCTTATCCGGCAAAACCCCATCCACAATGAGAAAAGCAGCGGCCCTGGCATGATCGGCGATCACACGAATGGAAATATCATCCGCCTCATTTTTTCCGTATTTACTCGAGCTGATCTCTTCGATCCGGGCGATGATATCGCGAAAGAGATCTGTGTCGTAATTACTCGTAACCCCCTGAAGGACGGCAGTAATCCGTTCCAACCCCATTCCCGTATCGATACAGGGCTTGGGCAACGGAGTCATTTGCCCATCTTCTTCCCGATTAAATTGCATAAAGACCAAGTTCCAAAGCTCCAAGAACCGATCGCACTCACAGGCAACTCCGCAATCGGGACTACCACATCCAACCCCCTCCCCTTGATCGATAATAATCTCCGAGCAGGGACCGCAAGGTCCCATCTCCCCCATGGCCCAAAAATTGTCCTTCTTACCTAGCCGGACAATCCGCTCCGGCGGGATCCCCACCTTTGTATGCCAGAGGTCAAAAGCCTCTTCATCTTCCTCGTAGATGGAAACCCAGAGTTTCTCCTTGGGGAGGCCCATATGACGTGTAAGCAAATCCCACCCGAATTCAATAGCACCCTCTTTGAAGTAGTCCCCGAAGGAGAAATTCCCCAACATCTCGAAGAAGGTGTGATGACGGGCCGTCTTTCCCACATTTTCCAGGTCGTTGTGTTTTCCCCCCGCCCTTACACACTTCTGCGATGTAGTCGCCCTGGCATAATCCCTCTTCTCCTCCCTCAGGAAAACCCTTTTAAATTGAACCATTCCCGCATTGGTAAAGAGAAGACTGGGGTCTTCTTTAGGCACCAAGGGCGAGCTCGGGACGATCCGGTGATCCCGATCCTCGAAATATCTCAGAAAGGAGGTCCTGACTTCGTTGCTATCCATCTCCGCAACATCCTATCCTAAAAGCGTTCAGGCCGTGCGCCCTTGGAATCACTCTTTTTCCCGGTTTCCCCTTCCTCTTCCTGCTCGCGTAGCTTCTCAAAATCATCCCAAGGCGTATCCCCCGTTGCCAGAATCCCTTTTACCCTCAGGGCAAAATCATCGGGGCTGGTGCTCTGTCTCAAGGCCTCATCATAGCTAATAAGATTCCTCTTTAACAGGGACATCAAGGACTGATCGAAGGTCTGCATCCCATAGCTGGTGTACCCCTTGGCTATAGCGTCTTGGAGCTCTGCGGTCTTCTCCTTCTCGATAATACACTCCCTTACCCTGGCCGTTGATACTAAAGTCTCCACGGCGGGAACCCTTCCCAAACCGTCCGCTTTGGGAACCAACCTCTGCGAGACAACCCCCTTAATAACCCCTGCCAACTGCATGCGGACTTGCCTCTGGTGGTATGGTGGGAAGGTTGATATGACACGGGTTATGGTCTCCTTGGCATCGATGGTATGGAGGGTGCTCATTACAAGGTGCCCCGTTTCCGCGGCTGTCAACGCAGTCTCGATGGTCTCGAAATCCCTCATTTCTCCGATCAGGATGACATCCGGGTCTTGCCTCAGGGAACTCCTCAGGGCATTGGCAAAGGTCCCCGTGTCCGAACCCACCTCCCTCTGATCAATGATGGCCTTTTTATCGTCATGGACGAACTCGATAGGATCCTCTATGGTGATAATATGACACGTCCTTCGGGAGTTGATGATATCGATCATCGATGCCAAGGTAGTGGACTTTCCACTTCCCGTGGTTCCCGTGACCAAGATGAGACCCCTACTCTCCATGGCGATCTTCTCAATTACATCCGGTAGGTTGAGCTCCTGAACGCTCTTGATCTGATACGGCACGATCCTCAAGGCAACGCGCATTTTACCCCTCTGTTGAAAGATATTGACCCGGAAGCGGCCCAGACCGTGGATCTCATATCCCATGTCAACTTCCTTTTCCCTCAGAAACCGTTCCTTCTGCCACTCGTTCATAATCCCCAGGGCCATCTGGTTTACTTCATTATAGTTATACGGCTTGGCTCCCTCCATGGGTCTGAGTTGACCATCGATCCTGATAATAGGCGGCTGTCCAATCTTTATATGGACATCCGATGCACCCCTTGTCAGGGCCTCCAATAAGATTTCATTCAGTTCCACTCTGGATCTCCTCCTCCCTCGATCCCCCCTTTAGATGAAAACGCCCCATTATATCTTCCTCAATCTGATGAAAGACCTCCGGATTTGCCTCCAAGAAGGCCTTTGCGTTCTCCCTTCCCTGGCCGATTCGTTGATCCCTCCAAGAATACCAAGTCCCGCTCTTCTCGATAATGTTGTGGTCTACGGCCAGATCTAAGACGTCGGCCTCCCTCGATATCCCCTTTCCGTAGATGATATCGAACTCCGCCTCTTTGAAGGGAGGGGAAACCTTATTCTTCACCACCCTCACTCGGGTTCTGCTGCCGATGACTTCCTGCCCCTGTTTGATCGACCCTATCCTCCGTATATCCAACCTCACGGAGGAGTAAAATTTTAACGCATTTCCCCCCGACGTCGTCTCCGGATTGCCGAAGAGTACACCGATTTTCATCCTGATCTGATTGATGAAGACGACGATGGTCTTTGATTTACTTATCGTAGCCGCAAGTTTCCTGAGGGCCTGGGACATCAGCCTGGCCTGGAGCCCCATATGGGTATCCCCCATCTCCCCCTCAATCTCCGCCCGTGGAACTAAGGCGGCGACGGAATCGATCACCACCATGTCCACGGCACCACTCCGAACGAGTATTTCGGTGATCTCCAAGGCTTGCTCGCCCGTATCCGGTTGTGAGATGAGCAAATCATCCGTTTTCACCCCCAATGAACGGGCATAGTGAACATCGAGGGCGTGTTCTGCATCGATGAAGGATGTAATTCCTCCCATCCTCTGGGCCTCTGCAACGGCATGGAGTGCCAGGGTGGTTTTTCCCGATGCCTCAGGGCCGAAGATTTCCACTACCCTTCCACGCGGAAGTCCTCCCACCCCCAACGCGATATCCAAGGCGAGCGATCCAGTAGGGATAACCAGTACATCAGGTAGGGGGGCATCGCCTCCTAACCTCATGATGGCCCCCTTGCCGTATTGCCTCTCGATTTGGGTCACTGCCAAGTCAATGGCCCTCTCCTTATCCCCCTCCCTTACCATGGCTTCATCCTCCCCCCAATTTGAGAGCCCTCAGTTCCGTATGTATAGGACCGGGGGGCCTCAAATCACTTTTGAATAATACAAGCCTACCTACCCGGAACTCCCCCAAATCGGTGTGGAAAAGGTCCTCTATCCTATTGAGGAGTCCGGTTTTCCCCTTCCCCGACCTCACCCGGCCCAATGTCAAGTGAGGTTTGAACTCCCTTTCCTCCCTTGGATACCCGATTTCTTGAAGGCGTTCTTCAACTGCCCCCTGGAGGGGCTTCAGCACTCCGCCACTATCCTCAACCCCCAACCATATGACCCTGGGATTTCTTACGCTGGGAAAAGCACCCAATCCTTTGACGGCGAGGCTAAAGGACTTCACCTCCGATGCCGCCCTCCCCACGGCATCCATAATCTCATCACATGCCCCTTCGTCGATATTTCCGAAGAACTTCAAGGTCAGGTGAATCCGGCTGGGCTCAACCCATCTTACATCGCCATGGGATTGTTTGAGATCGTACTGAACTCGCTCTATGCCCTTGGCGATTGTGGGAGGAAGTTTTATAGCTAAAAAGGACCGTATCTTCGGCATATTGAGGAGAAGAGACCGGGTAGATATCCGCCTCCATGGGACGATCTCTTTCAAATGCTCGTTTCCCCGAGTATTAAAATGTTAGCATTTTTCTCCCAAATGTCAAATAAAATAGGGGACCTTAAATTAGCGATAGGGATCATGGAGGCAAAGAAAAACCCTCTTAGTTCAAGGGGTTAGAGTGAGTATAATGCTCAACCATAGGGTTAAAGCAAGAACCAGGAGGGTTTGGCTATGGCTAGTGATACAACAACAGCTACTGCCGATCAAGATGAAAAGGAGCGATGAACAGCTTACCCCACGGAGCTAGATATACTACCACAGTGCCAATCTGGCGCGCCCGCAAATCACCGACCTGTGGC
>DAOVGJ010000015.1 GCA_030672465.1 Pseudomonadota bacterium
ATCGTCACCTTAGGGATATAAAGAGGCTTCACTGGCATGTCGACTACCTCCTCCAATACGCGGAAATCGAGGTCATCGTCTATGGACAGTGTCTGTCGGATAAGGAATGTGTGTTGGCCGACGAATTGAGCCGTATCTTCCAATCCATTCCCGGGTTTGGCAGTACCGATTGCCGGTGTACGAGCCACCTCTTCTTCTCCCCCCATCGGAGACCTCTCCTTAGGATTGGATACGACTCCTTAAAGCGGATGGGGTTCACCCCCAGGCTCTATTGGAAGAAGCCGTCCATCAGGGTATCTGACCTGAATTTGGACAATGAATGAGAGGATATGGGGCATCGAAGAAGCAGCCAATTCTTGGGTAAGATGCTCGGCTAAAAGGATTAAAAAATATGGAAAATTAATCACTTAACTCGAAAAAAACCTTGACAAATATGTTTTTTTGGGTATAATAAATTAAATTTGTTGGCCGAGATTCATCGAGGTTGAGGGCTTAGAAAAAATTCGGCCAATGGGAAATATATTTGGATTTCCTCTTGTCAAAAGGCTTCTTTTGGGACTTATCCGGTAGCCTCTTATTTAGTTAGGGCCCTTTCACCGAGGTGAAAGGGTTTTTTTACATGGGGGTGGAGAGGTCCAATGAGAAAGGGACTATTCGACCAGGGGGAGATCCGCTACACCGCCGAGGAGGAGAGAATGAGCTCTTGGGAGCAGGGGCCCATCGTTAGGAGACCAGTTCACGCTACCAGGGATCTCTTTAGCGGCAAGGAGATCGTCCTTCCCGGAAAGGCGAAGAAAAAAGCGAAAAAGTTGAAAGTTTCAAAGCCACCCGATTCCCTTTCCTCCAAGATGGTGGACAACCCCATATGGAAATATCTCCGGGATATCGGAAATATCCCCCTCCTCACCCGCAAGAGGGAACTGGAGGTTGCAATAAGGATTGAGGAGAGGGGGAGAGAACGCAGAAAATTGGCCCTGGAATCTCCCATTGCCCGAAAAATCCTATTCGAGCTCAGACGGCAATTAGAAATGAACCCGGTGAAAATGAGGGAGATTACCCGGGACGGCGAGGAACTTACCAAGGTATCCCCTGAAGAAGAAGAGTTCCAGAGGAGACGATTTCTATCCATCGTTGAAAAAGTAGAGGCCTTAGACCGTGAAAGCCAAAAACTGGCCCTTTTGAAGAAGGTAACGCGGGAGGAAGAGAAAAAGAGCACCTTGGAAAGGATGCGGAGGGCTACCGAAACCGATAGTTACCGATTGATCTGCTGCCTCAATCTGAAGGATGCTCACGTTGAGGGGGTCATAGAGAGACTATGGCAGGTAGATGAGGAGATTACCAAAAATCCGAAGAAATTGGACGACTTGGGGTTGGAAACGGCCCAGTGGAAAAAGAACATCCAGGGGTTGAAAGAAGTCGAATCCAAATTCGAAAAGGCCACAGGCGAAATGATTCAGGCCAATTTAAGGCTAGTGGTCAGCATAGCAAAGAAGTTTAGCCATCGTGGGCTTCCCTTGCTGGATCTGATTCAGGAGGGAAATATGGGGCTGATGAGGGCGGTGATGAAATTTGATCACCGAAAGGGGTATAAGTTTAGCACCTACGCCTCGTGGTGGATTACCCAGGCCATTACCCGAGCTCTCGCGGATAAATCCCGAACCATAAGATTGCCCGTTCATTTAATTGAGACGGAAAATCGAATCCATAAGACATCACAATCCCTTTTTAAGGAGCTGGGGCGAGATCCCACCAACAAGGAGATCGCGGAAAAGATTGGGTTGCCGGTGGAGAAGGTGGATAAGGTTCTCCATATGTATCGGGAACCCATTTCCCTGGAAACTCCTATTGGCGATGAAGACAGTCGATTCGGGGATTTCATCGAGGATAAGGGGGCGAACTCACCTATAGAGGATGTTATCAATCTCCGGTTAACAGAAGAGGTGGAGAAGGTCCTGGCCACATTGACTCCCCGTGAAGAAAAAATCTTGAGGATGAGGTTTGGTATAGGGGAGAGGAGCGATCATACCTTGGAGGAGGTTGGGAAGGTCTTCGGTGTGACCAGGGAAAGAATTCGGCAGATCGAAGCCAAGGCCTTGAAGAAGTTGAGGCAGCCTCATAGAAGCCGCGGCCTTGAGAGCTTCCACGACTAAACACTCCGGGTAAGGATCGAGGTAACTCAGGCCTCCCTGAACTCGTAGGAAACGCGGCCATTGGGGAGCTCGACGGGGGTTACCTTGAGCTTCATGCCGATTTTAATCTCCTCGGTCTTAATCTCCTTGCTCAATCGCCCAAATAGCCTGAAGTTGTTGCCATATTGAACCAAGGCAATGGTGTAGGGAAGGTCTTGCTCAAAACCAGTGGGTGCGTAGATCAGTGTCGAATAGGAGATTAGCTGTCCCGTTCCGGTTATATCGAACCATTCCATTTCCTCGGAGAGGCAGTTAAAACAGTCGGCCCTCGGCGGGAAAAAGCATTCCCCGCATTTCGTGCAACGGGTCCCCGCCACCCTCCCTTCATCCAGTAGGTCGACGAAATGGTCGACCTTACTCTTGATGGTGAAACTGACCGTTCCGAATCGTTCAAATTCCATCCTATCCTCTCCCCAAAATGGTTACATTGCCATAGATGCCCACACCCCCGATATTATGGACCAGACCAACTTTCGCATCCTTTACCTGCATCGGGCCGGTTTCACCCCTCAATTGCAAGACTATGGTTCTAATCTGTGATCCCCCTGTGGCCCCGATGGGGTGCCCCTTGGATAGGAGACCGCCGTCCACATTGATGGGAATTTTTCCCCCGATATAGGTCTGCCTTTCCCCGATCAGCTTGGGTCCCTCTCCGGGTTTGGCAAATCCCAGGTCTTCATAGGCCATCATCTCAGCGATGGTGAAACAATCATGGACCTCAGCCACGTCAATATCACTGGGACTAACCCCTGCCATTTCGTATGCCTGTCTTCCCGCTTCCCTGGCAACGCTCAAGCCGGTAAGCGAATCCCTGCCCGTCCTGTTAAGGGGTGCCGATGCGGCTCCCAGACCGAGAATCCAGATGGGCTTTTCAGTCGTCTGCACCGCTTTTTCCCTTTTGGCGACGATGATGCAAGAGGAGCCGTCGGCATTGGCACAGCAATCGAAACGCTTCAGCGGGGTGGAGACGGCATCGGAGGTAATTACCTGCTCCAGGGTAACCTCCTTCTGGTAGACGGCCTTTTTGTTAATTGACCCGTAAGTCGCCGCCTTGACCCGAATTAAGGCCAAATCCTCCTCTGTAGTCCCGTATTTATTAAAGTGTGCCCGGGCGTGCATGGCATAATAGGCCGGCATCATCGTCCCGAAGGGTGATTCCCACATGATGTCAGCCCCTCTGCCCATCCTTTCCTGAGAATCCGCGGAGCTAATTTCCGACATCTTCTGAAACCCGAGGACAAGGACTACATCGTGCAGTCCCGATTTGATCAGGGAATAGGCCACTCGAAGCCCCATACTACTGGAAGAACACACACTTTCGATATAAAAGGTGGGCTTCGGATTTAACCCCAGATATTCGGCCAGCACTCCCGCGGGCGTTCTCTGCTTATCGTATTCCGGAGCCGAACAGATAATAGATGCATCAACATCCTTTGGGGTTAGGTTGGCATCCTCCATAGCCTCCCTGTATCCCTCAAAGGCCAGCTCCCTGATAGAACCCTCATAACCTCGGACAAAGGCGCTTTGCCCTACCCCAATAATGGCTACCTCTTGCTTCATGAGACCGGTCTCCTTAAAACGGGCTTGAGAGAAAAATCACAACGTTTTTAGACTAAATTGAT
>DAOVGJ010000274.1 GCA_030672465.1 Pseudomonadota bacterium
CGGCAACCCCCTTTTTCTTCCAATCCGAAAAGAGATATCGACCCCGGGTGCTGGAGGTTGCCGAAAAGACCGGCGCCTATCTGCTTTTCGGGAGCCCCTCTTACGATTGGGACAAGGGAAAGGTTGAGTACTACAACAGCGTCTATCTCCTTTCTCCGGAAAAGGAGGTCATCGGGAGATATGACAAGATTCACCTCGTTCCCTTCGGGGAGTACGTCCCCCTCTCCGAGTTGCTCTTCTTCCTGGGAAGCCTCAGCGCGGTGGGAAACCTCTCCCCGGGAAAAACAGTCCAGAATCTCCATTTCCCCCAGGGGGATTTCGGCGTCCTGATCTGTTTCGAGATCATTTTTCCCAACCTCTGCCGAAAGTTCGTCAAGGGAGGAGCCGACTTCTTGGTCACCATTACCAATGATGCCTGGTTTGGGCGAACCTCTGCCCCGCATCAGCACCTATCCATGGCGACCTTCAGGGCCATTGAAAATCGGGTTTCCATTGCCAGGGCGGCCAATACCGGGATAAGCGCCTTCATCGATGCCAAGGGGGAGATTCGAAAAAGGAGTGATCTCTTTGTCAAGGAAGCATTGGTCGGTCAAATCAGCCCGAAGATCGAGGGAACCTTCTACACTCGATACGGGGACGTATTCGCCCTCGTCTCATCGGCAATGGCCTTCCTTTTCGTGCTTTTGGCCTATCTTAAGAGGATATTAATTTTCCTTTAACCATCGGGTATGTATTGAATGGTGGCATCCGCATAGACAGCGACCCTGACCTCACTCCCCCACCTCTTCTCCAATATTCCCAGGACATCATCCCACTTCTTCGCCCAAATAATTGACGTCGCGGGGGCGAAGTAATCCCCCCCTGCTTTGTCCCCGTAGGGAGAAAAGATGATAACCCGATCTACCCCCGAGGGCAGGGAAGGCTGCAGTGAAAGAGGTCCCCCCTTATGGATTCTGCCGAAGTTTCCAAATAGGTAATGGGTGACCTGCCCCTCGGGAGTATTGGCAATAAGGACCAGATCCCCTCCCCCCTCCTTAATGGATCGGGCAGCCATTTCAATGCCGATGGTTGCCTCGTTGGCCTTGGAATAATTATTGAGGACTATTACCTCCGCCTTTTGTGGGGCTTGGGTAGCGTATACGGTCTTGGCAAGTTTCACGCCTTCGACATGCTCCAAAATCGGGTTTCCTACAAACAGCCCAACAGTCTCCCCCGTGCCGTTGACAACCACGTCAACCTTTATATCAAGGCCCGCCATCCGCGTTGCCTCCTCGATATCCTCCCGAAATACGTTTCCCTCAAATTTGCCAGGGCCCCACAGATCCCGTGGTGCCTTCAACAAGGTAGCATGGTTGAAGGAGATGGCTTCCATGCTTGCTACCCCTGGCATGAGGATCTTTCCCCCACCCCCGTATCCGCTGAACCCGTGCGGGCAGATGCACCCGATGCCGATTTTCAGGTCACAAGCCATCACCTCGCTGTTGATGGCCAAGGGGGTACCAAGCCGAGTCTTTCCAAGAAAGGTACAATTGCCAAAGGGGTTATGGTTGTATACCGGGAAGCGTTCAGGAATCTCCTCCCCCAATTTCCTTCGGAAATCGATGTTGGTATGGGCACCGTGGGCGCCCAGGGCCGCGATGAACCGAATCTGTTCGTCCCCGATCCCCGCCTCCTCCAATTCCTCAAGGATGAAAGGGATGATCTCGGATGCTTGTGTGGGTCGAGAGAGATCATCAAAAAGGATGGCGACCTCACGTCTTCCCTTGGCCGTCTCCCTGATGGGCCCCGAACCAATGGGTTTGAAGAAGGCCTTCCTCATCTCCCCCTCCGATAATTTGGGGCGGTTGTGTCCCACCATTTGGCAGAGGGTAACCTCCCACGACTTTGGAAATGACAACTCCAACTCGGAATTTTCATACCATAGGAGCTGAGGCACTTTGATGGATTGAGTCTCCACTTTCTCTCCTCCTTGCTCGGATGAAACTAAAAGTACAAACCCTTTTCCCCGTGTTCTTCTGGTTCGAACATATTTTAAAAGGAATGGAGAAAGTTTTAAAGATGGGGCCGTGTCAAGCAACGAGTTCAGCGTACCTCATTCCTAATAATCGGCTGGACAAATTATGAGGGGTGAAAAAGCTATGAGTTATGGGATGAAATCGACTATCGTGAGGTATCTCATTTATTTGTGCTTAAAATCTAGTATGGATCGAGGATCGGCGAATCCGCATGTTAGGAACATTCAGTTCGGGATTCTCAAAATTGCCTCTTATCTAGATGTCTCCCTCGTTCTTAGGTTAGGAACTTAGGCTTTAGATACTCTGTTAGCCATTTCCTCCTCTCCCATCAGACGCATTATATGAAATTATTTTACTTGCAAAAGGTATCAAAAAATGCTACCTTTTGCAAGTTTTATAATTCTACGTGAAATAACCTAACATATTGAATTATATG
This sequence comes from Pseudomonadota bacterium, assembly GCA_030672465.1. Classification (GTDB taxonomy): domain Bacteria; phylum Desulfobacterota; class BSN033; order WVXP01. The sequence goes on from DAOVGJ010000274.1 coordinate 2,452, forward strand.
CATCTCCTGAGCAAGGAGTTATAAATGAAACATAAATCACTTTCTGATTTCGTGGACGATCTTCAAGCCGGGGGACGTTACACCTTTACAAAAGATGAGGCAAAAGACGCACTTGGTGTCTCCGATTTAGCTCTGAAATTCGCGCTTGAACGACTTTTCAAGAAGAGACGCTTAGTAATGGTTGGCCAAAAATTCTATGTCAGCGTACCGTTGGAATACCATACGAGCGGTATAT
>DAOVGJ010000186.1 GCA_030672465.1 Pseudomonadota bacterium
GACGGTTGCCGTCTCACCGATGATGAGCATATCCCCGGAGAAAATCTCCCCATCGAACTTACCGTCAAGCCTTGCCATTCCCTCGAAGCCCATCTTACCCTCGAATGAACTATTCTTGCCCAAAAAGGCCTCCACCTCACCAGATTTGATATCCCCTTTTCCCCTTATCATGTAAAGCCCCCTTTCCCCGATTGTTACCCTTCAAGGGTCTAATCGGAAGCCTGGTTGTAGTTCTGCGGTATTGCACTGCTGCAGTCGAAATATGGTGTTGCAGTTCTGCAGTACTGCTGTCAAAATATGGTGCTGTGGTGTTGCAGTGCTGCAGTCATGCGGTTGTACGTTGCACATGTTAATGTAACTACGTGATAAATTCTCGCTCAGGGCTCGTTTTTCTCATTTTCGGAAATCTCAAAGACTTGAGCTTACCATTTTTACCGTCTATGATAAAGAATATTTCGGGCCAAATAAAGGTTTTTTACGGAACGTGACAATACGCAGCACAATCCAGAAAGTGGAGGAGGGACGATGAAACTTTCGGAAATCTATGCAAAAGGGGCTGAAAACCTGAGAAAGAAGAAACTTCTCTTCTACCTCCAGGGTGTTGAAACGGAGTTCGTCCTGGAGCATAACGAGGAGATATTTAAGCGGTTCAAGTTTCTCCAGAAGGCCATTGGTTCGAAACCAGCCTCCACGGAGACGACCCTGTTGGGGGTGAACCTCCAAACGCCCATAACCATGTCATCAGTGTCCATGCCCATTCCTCAGATCGCCGAAGATGGATTGATTCAAGTGGCTCAGGGGGTGAGGGAAGCGGGATCGATGATGTGGACTGGGTCTCCTCTCCCCAAAAATCTGGACGAACTGGTCCGGACAGGGGTTCCCCTGGTCCAGACGATCAAGCCCTATGAGGAGAGGGGGAGGATTTTTCAGGAGATAGAGACGGCGGAAAGGGCCGGAGTGACGGCCGTGGGCGTGGAGGTCGATGCGGGGCAGGGGACGAAAATTCGCGATCAGATTATGGCCTCGGGCTGTACCCCCATTTCCGTTGGTGAACTCAGGGAGATTAAGGAGGCGGTGAAGAGGCCGCTGGTGTTGAAGGGAGTCCTCAGCCCCTGGGACGCCGAAAAATCCCTGGAGGTGGGGGCGGATCTCATCGTGGTATCAAACCACGGTGCCCACACTATCGACTCCCTTCCGCATCCTCTTGAGGTGATGGACGAGATCGTAAAGGTCATCGACGGGAGGATACCCATCATGGTCGATGGAGGTTTTCGGCGCGGAACGGACGTCCTAAAGGGTCTCGCCTTCGGTGCTCAGGCCGTGGGCATTGTGAGGCCGATCCTCTATGGCTTGGCAGCCAACGGCAAGGAAGGGGTTCGCGAGGTATTGGAGCAGATGACGTCGGAATTACGGAGAACCATGACTATGGTGGGGATAAGGAGTCCCGCGGAGGTCAAGAAAGACATTCTCCTCTAGTCCAATGGGCATCAAGGGGGAGAAAATCCCATGATAGGCTTTGATGGACCAGGGTTCAAATGATCCGGATTACGAATTCAGGGCAAGCCTCTGCGCAGTATCCGCAGAGTATACATTTGTCCTTGTCGACAACGGATTGACCTTTCTTTCCCTTGGATTCGTCGGCTTGAGAACGGTCCAAAGATAGGGCTCCCTGAGCGCAGGCCTCCACACATGCCCCGCAACCCACACAGCGGTCGTAAATCCTAAGGGTTCGCGAGACGGTTTCTATTTGAGCGAGCGTTTCTTTTGAAACCTTGCGTCCCTCGAAGATGTCCACATTCATCTCTACTTCTGCAGGCGATTTCATGCCAACGCAGATAGAATGGACAAAGCCTAAATTTCGGAGAAACACAAAAGGTTCTTTGGGGGATTTCCTCAAGTGCCCCCCGCCCAGTGGTTTCATGGCATAAATGCCCATTTTGCGGGTATCAGCTTGCCTGCAAACCTCGACCATATCGTCAATCGACCCGTCGATGATCCCAAGTCCAGCCGAATTGAGCACGGGAAACAAGACATCTATGTCTGGCTCAGCCACAACGGCCCGGGCCCCTTCCACCTTGTGGACCGATGCGCCAATGGCCTTGATCAGGCCGCGTTCCTTGAGTTGGAGGAGAAGATCGAGGACGCTGCGACGATCCGCCAGATCCTGAGGGCCATCGATAAGATGGAGATGATAGATATCGATATACTCCCGATCCAAATCCTTGAGGGAGGCCTCGAGATCACTTCGGGCGAGATTACGTGTTCTGGCCCGTGTTTTAGTAGCTATGATAGCTTTATCGTGGGCGCGTCTAAGCCCTTCACGTAGATGTGGCTCTGTTCCATAGGATTGTGCGGTGTCGAAGAAATTGATCCCCAACTCCAAGGCCTTCCTCACCGACCGGCTGCCCTCTTCTGCGGTCAGATTGGCCTGAACTTTTCCGAGGATGAGCGTCCCAAACGAGAGCTCACTAACCTCTATTCCCGTGTTGCCCAACATATTTTTCTTCACGATAAATCCTCGTGGAGAATATGATGGATAAACAGCCCAGCCATTTCCACATGGGTATTTGAGCACCGGTGTGTGTGATCAAGGAAATTGGACTCCGAGGCCATAAATTACTATTTTATAGAAAAGTTCTCCTGAATACCACTCGGCATGCCCACAACTCATTTGACTTTCAATAACGATTTGTTTAGATTGGGTCATTGGTGAAAGGTTTTTAGAGTGGGGTCGTTATGCCAATTTCGGGGTTTGAACCGAAGTACTAGTATCACGTCCCAAAAGTAATTTATAAAAATCACACCAAAACTGATCGCACGTATTGAGATGTCAGCATTTAAAATTCGAAGCACGAAATTCGAAATCGACTCGGCTGAGCTCGTCGCAGGCCGAAACAATAACAAAATTCAGATTTTCCAATTTTCTAAACATGTTTTTGATTTTGGCTTGCCCTATGAAATGCGAAGCCTATTTCTTTGGGGTCATTTGATATTCGGATTTGTTTGGCATTTCGATATTCGAATTTCGGATTTAAAATGTGGTATTTCTGGACGCTGTGCGATCATGTAAATTATGAAA
>DAOVGJ010000082.1 GCA_030672465.1 Pseudomonadota bacterium
ATATCGGAGATCGATTGGGCAGGAAGATCGTCCTGGTGATTTGTACATTTTGGTGGGCCGTCGCCTCATTCTTAACGGGGCTGGCAAATTCTTTTTTCGCCCTGTTCCTCTGTCGCTTCTTGACGGGAATCGGCCAGGGAAGCTATTTCAGCAATGACCGCCCCATCATCAGCGCCTACACTCCTAGGGAGAAGGTGGGTTTGGGACAGGGGATATCCTTCATCGGGTTAGGAACGGGGATGTGCCTGGGTTACATCCTCGCGGGTTTCATCTCCGCACTCTTGGGATGGAGATATGTCTTTTTCCTGTTCTCCATTCCCTCATTCGTGGCCGCCCTTCTCATCCTTAAAATCATTAAGGAGCCAAAGGGCCGAAAGCCGGATATGCATTCCCCTCATCGAACCGAGGTCCCCTTTTCCATCGTCTTCAGAAAGAGGGATTTGTGGATGCTCTATATTGGGGGAATACCCGGAGTTTATGCCGTTTGGATGGCAGGAACGTGGGTGCCGGCCATGTTCAGGGAACTGGGTGTGGAAAGCCTTGCCATTTCATCGCTTCTTGCAAGTCTACTGGGTATTTCCTCCATTCCGGGCTTAATCGTCACTGGCTACCTGAGCGATAAAATGGTCAAACGCAAATGGGGGCGTAAGGGTTTGATTGGAATTGAGTTTTTACTTATGGGCCTTTTCATGTTTCTGACGGGATGGGCGTTTCGGCAACATTGGGGCGTCTTGACAGCTGCCTTCATCATCTTCTGTTTTGGGTTCTTTGCTTGGGGTCATTGGGCGGCCTTTTACGCCCTCATTGCCGATATCGTCCCGGGAGAGGTCCAGGGAACGTGCTACGGGCTGACCAATTCCATCAATTTCATCGGAAGCCTCATCGCACCCCCCCTGACGGGATGGATCAAGGACGTTACATCATCCTTCGAGTGGGGATGCTACATCACGGTTATCCTCATCCTCATTGGCTCCGTCTTTATCTTCGGCGTGAGTCCCCCCTTTCGCCTCAAACCGGAAATCCCCATTCAGCGGGGAGGGTGATGTGGGGCCATCATTATCATTTAAAGGTGACGGCTTCGTAAAAAGTCCATCTGCCGTTCGACATGCTCACGGCCCTGAGCAAAGCCGAAGGGCGGCGTTGCGCTTCATCTTTAGTCACTGCGGCGTACTGGTAAGTAAGCCTCATTCCTAAAGATTCGCGCGCCTTGCATCTGGAGCTTTTTACTGTGCCGTCTGATTTATGACTTTTTACGAGACCATCAAAGGTAGACTGAAAATAGATTTCATGGATGAATTTGGCGTCCGGCTTCAATATTTTGATCTCAAGAGGTCCCTTCTCTCCAGTGTGAAATCGGTAGGATTCGGCCAAATTATTGGCGATAAACCTAACCTCTGCCACGCCTTCATACCGATCCGAATCCATCCTGACCCATAAGGAAATTGAATTCCCCCGGTTTCGATCGATGAATGCCCAGTTGACTTTGGTATCGTGGATCAGCCATCGCACAAATTGTTCATCTATCTCCACAGATTGAGCAACCCCCTGTTTCAGGGAGAGTCCCCTTCTCACGACCCAAGCTTCCCTTTTCCAGGCCAGTTTCACCCAGTTTCCCCGAAGGCCTTCCACGAGGGGCCGCTCTCCCTTCTTCACCTTCGCTATGACCTTATGGTTCTTGCCGGGGCCGGACCTAACCAAGAGTACTCTTTTTGTTACAACCCCGATTTTGGCAAAAGCAATGGTGTTCAAAAAGAATGCAGCCATAAGGACTATCCACATCATCTTCTTCATCATGGGTTACCCCCAAGGTTTAATTCCAAGTCGTTTCCTGCAGTCACTCAAGTATTTGACATCTCTGAAAACTGGGAAGACGAGCTATGTACTTGAATTAATATGTGCCCCGCCCTAACCACAGCACCAGTTTTCCCTTAACCTCAACCCAAACCTCCAAGAGCACCACTCCACAACCGCAACACTGCAGCACTGCAACACCGGATCACTAAATTTCCCTTTTTATCACTTGACATGGGCCATCAATTCAATAATAATTTGAATAAAATCGGAATGAAAGCAATCTCCCAATGGAGGTATCGCGGATGAAAAGTGTTGCCATATTTCTTCTGATATTCTCCCCAGGCTTGATTTTCGCCCCTCTTATCCATGCCATAAAAACTCCTGGGAAGGGAATTCTAGGTTATGTTGGGCAATATTTCAGGAACCCCTCATCCCCTGACTATTCTTCCTATGATCGAGAGATGAGCATGTATGTCGCCAAAAGAATCAAGGCGAAACATAATGTGGATTTGGATTACACGTCGTATTCGGCCTTCGACTTGCTTGAAATAGAGGCCCTCTTGAAATGTAAGAAATCAGACGAATCGGTGGAATCCCTTCTTAAACCTTTCCAAAAGTGAGCCGCATTTCCCCTTTAATCCGCACTTACAACTTTTTAGGCGGATACTTCTCCATCAAGGTCTCCAACCTCATGGAGACTTGTCCAGTGAGCCTATTTAGATAGTGATATCGCTTGCATCTCTCGCAGACGTATTCCTCCACATCTCGATAGGTTTTATGGAGCCCGATGTATCTTAAGATTCCTTGGTTGCAGTGGAGACATCCGTGCATGGGCTTAACGGACAATTTCCATCCTCCTCGATGATCTTTTCCCCTTCGGAGCCTAAACAGCAACATCTTACGATGGGCTTCATCGGAAGTTTCAAATCACCTCATCGAAAGTTATCGATTTTCGCTTTATGATCCTCCTCAATTTCTCCAGGGCCTTAGATTCCACCTGCCTCACCCTTTCCCTGGTGACGCCGAATCGTTTGCCAATGGCCTGTAGCGTTTGAGGGTCGCCATCATCGAGCCCGTATCGGAGTACAATGATCCTCTTCTCCTGTTCACTTAACTGCTCTAACCAAGAGCTCACCTTTTCAAATCTTTCGACATTCTCCAGAAGGAAAATAGGTCTATCGGAGTCCTGATCGCGGATGGTATTCTTAAGGGAATAGTCAGTACCTTTCCCGATAGGGGACTCAATGGAGTATGTTCTATAAACCACCTTTTTTAGGCCCTCGATGTAATCCAACTTCAGCTTCATCATCCTGGCAACTTCTTCATTTGAGGGCTCTCGCTTGAGTTGGTTGAAAAGGGATCTTACCACCCTGGCGAGTTTGTTGAGATCGCTGCTTATATGCATTGGAAGCCTGATAATATGGGCCTGATTGACAAGGGCCCTTTCGATGGATTGTCTGATCCACCAGGAGGCATAGGTGGAAAAGCGGCTCTTCTTAGCGGGTAAAAATCGTTCAACGGCCTTGATTAATCCAATATTTCCCTCTTCAATGAGATCGGAAAGGGGCAAGCCACGAAACAGATATTTTTTCGCGATCTTGACGACTAATCGTAAGTTGGATTCGATCATCTGTTTACGGGCATCCTCATCACCCCGGAGAATTCTCTTACCGAGGTCCTTTTCCTCCTCCGGGGAAAGGAGTGATGATTTCTTCAACTCATTGAGGTATAATTTGATGAGGTCCGGGGAGGATCCATCATCCTCATACTTTTCCAAGTATTGATAAATTCCCCCCTCTTTCTCTGCCATAGTCGAGACCTCAGTCCAATAATAGTCTGGGATCAATGGGTCTGTTGTTTTTACGTATTTCAAAGTGGAGGTGGGAACCACTTGCTCTGCCCGTGCTTCCCACCCTTCCGATGATCTGACCCCTTTCGACTTTCATCCCTTCCGCCACATTATTGACGTCGTTGTGGGCATAGACGGTAATAAATCCTTGCTCGTGCTTTATGATGATGATATTGCCGTACCTCCTTATCTCGTTTCCGCTATAGAGGACTTTCCCGGAGCCGGAAGCCCTAATGGGGGTTCCCCTGGAGGCTGAAATGTCGATTCCATCGTGTTTTGCCGTCCCCCGAATGCCAAATTCTTGGGTAATTTTACCCCTTACGGGCCAGATGAAGCGCCCCTTTGCCAAAACGATCCTTTTCGGATCTTCCCGGCGTCCCCTTTTCCCTCCAATATCATCGATATAGATATCGACCTTCAGCACTTTTTTTGCGCCGAGAATAAATATCTTCTGTCCCTCTCGGATCCGGCTTGGATCTCGAATGTGATTCATGCGGGCTACCTCGTCGAGATCGACCCCGTAGGTCTTGCATATCCTCCAGAGGGTCTGGTGTCTCTTAACCGTATGATAAACCCCTGCCCTCGGATAGCTCGGAGAAACGGAGCAGCATGTGGAGAAAATGGCGAAAAGGAGAAAAATGGCCAGATATCGTCCCCTCAACTCTCAGACATCCCTCCCTTCTGAAATCTTAATGGCCTTTTCAACCGCTTCGGCAGCCGTTTTGACCTGGATTATCCCCTCTATATCCCAGGTATTCAGCCCGATTATGGTTTTTTTCAATTTGAGCCCAATGGCTATTTCGGAAAGGGTCCCGTGCTCCCCCGATATGGCGATGATGCTATCAGAAGAATGGGCGATGACAACGTTTCGGGCATGCCCCAGGCCTGTTACGATGGGGATATCGATGTAGCCATTCGCCTCTTCCTTTGATGTCCCGGGCAATATGCCAATGGTGAGGCCCCCGGCCTCTTTTGCCCCCTTGGAAGCGGATTCCATTACCCCTCCCAACCCCCCGCAAATCAAAACAGCGCCCTTTCTTCCGATTTCCATCCCCACTTCTTCCGCAAGCTCAGCAACCTCCGTGCTGCAACGTGAAGCTCCGATAACACCGATTTGCATCCAGTCCCTCCTCCTTTCTCCCATTCCAGAATCTTACCCATCCGGAGGGAGAAATCTATTCCTCTTGCCAACCGTACTTTCCGATTAATTTAACAAAGTGGCAACCGCCCATATTCTCCCGCTTAAAGCCCCCCTTCGTTCGAATAAACCTGACCAGGGTCTGCGAAAAAGCATTTCCAACGGGAACAACAAGCCTTCCTCCCATTGCCAATTGATCCAACAGGGTTTGGGGTATCTCCGGAGCCCCTGCGGTTACGGTGATGGCTTGAAATGGAGCATTCTCCTTCCACCCATGAGTCCCATCGGATACCCTTATCTCAATATTATAGCAGTGCAGCTCGAAGAGGATTTTCCTCGCCTTATTGGCCAATGATCGGATTCGTTCAATGGAGTAAACCCATTCCGCCAACTCCGCAAGGATTGCTGCCTGATAGCCGGAGCCGGTCCCTATCTCCAATACCCTTTCGTCTCCCTTTAGTTCAAGGGCTTCGGTCATCAATGCGACCATGTAGGGCTGGGAGATGGTCTGTTTTTCCCCTATGGGCAAGGGATAGTCGTTATAGGCCTGGCCGTGAAGCGCTTCCTCAACAAAGAGATGTCGGGGAACTTTATTCATGGCATTTAACACGCGTATATCCGTGACCCCCCTAGAGGCGATTTGTTCATCGACCATCCTCTGTCTCGTCTTTGAATAATCTACCTTGTGGGACACAGCCATTTCCCTACTTCTCCGCTTTGCTCTTTAGCTCGTTGAGTTTTGTCAAAGCCTCAATGGGCGTCATATTCTCGATATCGATTATGCGCAACTCCTTCCTCAGGGGGTCCTCTTGAGCTTGAAATAAATTCAATTGTGCAGCTCTTCTTGGAGATCCCCTTCCCTTCTCCTTCGCTATCTTTGGCATACCAATCTCATCCAGTTCGCTGCTCTCCAGATTTTTGAGAATCTCCCTTGCCCTATCAATGACTTGTTGCGGAAGGCCCGCCAATCGGGCCACCTGAATGCCATAGCTGCGATTGGTCGCCCCTTCCATGATCTTTCTTAAAAATACCACCTCGTCATTCCATTCCCTCACGGCGAAATTATAATTTCTGACCCTCTCCTTGGTCATGGCCAATTCGGTCAGCTCATGATAGTGGGTAGCAAACAGGGTTTTTGCTCCCAGCTTCGGGTGGTCATGGATATACTCCGCTACCGCCCAGGCGATACTCACCCCATCAAAGGTGCTCGTCCCCCTGCCTATCTCATCAAGAATGATCAGGCTTCTAGAAGTAGCATTATCCAAAATGTTGGCCGTCTCGACCATCTCAATCATGAAGGTACTTTTGCCCTGAGCCAGGTTGTCGAATGCACCCACCCGGGTGAATATCCGATCTACAAGCCCAATAGTCGCCTCACGGGTGGGGACGAAACTGCCAATCTGGGCCAGCATGACAATCAAGGCCACCTGCCTGAGATAGGTCGATTTACCGGCCATATTCGGTCCTGTGACGATTATCAACTGGTTTTCGCCACCATTCAGCCTCACATCGTTTGGGACAAATCGCTCGCCCAGATCCGAGGTTTCGATCACCGGGTGGCGTCCATCGATGATGACGATTTCATCCCCTTCATTGACGATGGGCATCACATAGTCTAAGCGATCCGCGACCTCGGCCAGTGAAATGAGGGCATCCAACGTCGCTATGGCAGAGGCCGTGCGCTGTACCCGATGTGTCTGGGCAGATATCCCTTGGCGCACTTCTTGGAACAGGTCATATTCAAGGCGGTTGATCCTCTCCTCCGCGCTGAGGATCTTGGATTCGTATTCCTTTAACTGTGGGGTGATGAACCTTTCAGCATTGCTTAAGGTCTGTTTCCTTATATAGTGGTCGGGGACCAGGCTCAAATTGCTCTTGGTTACTTCAACATAATAACCGAAAACCTGGTTAAATCGAACTTTCAAGGAGTTAATCCCCGTCTTGGCCTTCTCCTCGGCTTCGAGCTGGGCGATCCACCGTTTCCCATCGCGTTTGACGGACCTCAACTCATCCAATTCCGGGTGGTATCCATCCTTGATCATTCCCCCTTCCCTTAGGCTGAACGGAGGGTCGTCGACGATGGATCGGCGAATGAGTTGGGCCACATCGGCTAAGACATCCATTTCCCCTTCAATCTCGGCCAAAATCCCTCCCTCCATTTCCTTCATCAGATCTTTGATCCGGGGAAAGGAGTCTATGGACCTTATTAATCCTACGAGATCCCTGGCATTGGCGCTCCCCATGGATATCCTGCTGATGAGCCGTTCAAGGTCAAAAACCTGCCTGAGACATTCCCTGAGCTCTCTCCTCTCGATCTTCTTCTGCTTCAACTCGGAAACACCCTCCAAACGGGCCCGAATTCGGTTCAGATCCAACAGCGGATAGTTCACCCACGTCCGCAGCCTCCTCCCTCCCATGGGGGTCATGGTTTCATCGAGAAGGCCGAGCAGTGATCCCTTCTTCTGCCACCCCATAACGGTCCGAGTGAGTTCAAGGTTTCTCTTTGTCGCCTCATCCAAGATCATGTAGTCTCCCACGCGATAGGGGAGCATCGAGTGGATATGCTCCAGGTTTATCCTTTGATTTTCCGTCACGTAGGAGAGGATAGCTCCTGCCGCCGAGATGGCGCTGGGGATATCATTCTTGAATAGATTTGTCGATACGTCCCCCTCTAATTGGCCTTTGATCAGGGCCTCGGCGTGCTCGAAACCATATGCAGAGTCGGGAAGGTAATTGAACAGTGCCGTTTTGAAGGTATCCCTGAGCCGATTGTGCCACCGGGTCGACCTAAAGCCTTCGGGGATAAGGATTTCCTTTGGTTCATTTCGAATGGCCTCTTCCAGCACGATATCGAAATTGGCGACCTGACATATTTTGAACTCCCCCGTAGAGAGGTCTAGGAAGCCCATGCCAAACCCGTTGCCCCCCTGAGCGAGGCCCATAAGGAAATTATTCTCCTTTGCCTCCAAGGTCTCGGGGTCATCGATCAGGCCCGGGCTGAGGACCCTGACGACCTCCCTCTTGACGAGACCCTTAGCCCCCTTGGGATCATCCACCTGTTCACAGATGGCCACTTTATAGCCCTTTCGTATCAACTTCGAAATGTAAGGCTGTGAAGAATGCCAAGGAACCCCGCAGAGGGGAACGCTACCCTCTTGCCCCCTGTCCCTTGAGGTGAGGACTATCTCCAATTCCCTCGAGGCGATCTCTGCATCCTCGAAGAACATCTCGTAAAAGTCCCCCATTCTAAAAAAGAGGATAGCATCGGGATACTCCGACTTAATGCGCAAATATTGCCTCAACATGGGGGTTATCTTCTTCACCTTTACTCAACCCCAACGAAATGGAGCGATCAAGCTTGATGGTCTCGTAAAAAGTCATAAATCAGACGGCACAGTAAAAAGCTCCAGATGCAAGGCGCGCGAATCTTTAGGAATGAGGCGTACTTACCAGTACGCCGCAGTGACTAAAGATGAAGCGCAACGCCGCCCTTCGGCTTTGCTCAGGG
>DAOVGJ010000112.1 GCA_030672465.1 Pseudomonadota bacterium
CACCGAGGCCATTGTTGACTATTTCACGGGCAAGACCTGATTCCCTTTTCGCTCTCCATCCGCGTTTTGAGGATTTCGGCGCCTCTCTACCCCCTCCTTTCGCCCTATAATGAGATCTCCGAAAAGGTCGCTCTTCACTGCTCAAAATATTTGTTCGACCATTCTGAAGTCCGCATGACTGCAGCACCGCAGCACTGCAACACTGAATAATTTCGCGCCCAGAGCTTCCTTTTCCAGATTTTCAGAGATCTCATAATCCTCATAGTATTCCCCTTATTGTGTTGGATTTCTCCGTAAATCCATCCTAAGAACCAGGTGGTTGGGGGAGATGAGAGGTAGGCTATCTCATTAATTTCACTGGACAATATAGGTGAAATGGGCTATAAATAAAAATTGGATACCAAAATTCCTTCGACAGGGGGGCACAATGAATTTTCCGCAGCTCCGTTTACGGAGATTGAGAAAGAACGAACGCATCAGGAGACTCGTGAGGGAGACGAGCTTAAGCGTGGATGATTTCATCTACCCCTTATTCGTCCGCCCGGGCAAGGGGGTGAAAATCCCTATTTCGTCCATGGTCGGGCAATTTCAGCTCTCCATCGATCATATCATTGAGGAGGTCGAGGAGGCGGATGTCCTGGGAATACCGGGCGTGATCCTGTTCGGGATTCCGGAGAGAAAGGATGAGATGGGCTCGGAGGCATATTCGGATGATGGTATTATCCAGAGGGCAGTCAGGGCGATCAAAGAGGAGTCTCCCGATTTCTTGGTGATTACCGACGTCTGCCTTTGTGAATATACCAGTCATGGTCATTGCGGAGTGGTGGAAGGCGATCAAATCCTGAACGATCCGACTTTGGAGTTGTTGGCAAAGCAGGCACTGTCTCATGCAAGGGCGGGTGCGGATATGGTGGCCCCTTCCGACATGATGGACGGCAGGGTTGCGGCCGTCCGAAAGGCGCTAGATGAAAATGGGTATAGCGAAACCCCCATTTTGGCATATTCCGCTAAATTTGCCTCCAGCTTTTACGGCCCCTTTAGGGAAGCGGTGGAATCGGCACCTCAATTCGGAGATCGAAAATCCTACCAGATGGACTTCGCCAACGCCCATGAAGCCCTCAGAGAAGTTCGCCTGGACATCCAGGAGGGGGCTGACATCGTCATGGTTAAGCCCGCCCTTCCTTACCTGGACGTTATCTCCCGGGTGAAAGACGAATTCGACATCCCAGTGGCGGCCTATAATGTGAGTGGAGAGTATGCAATGATCAAGGCAGCTGCCCACTTGGGATGGATAGATGGAGAGAGGGCCATGATGGAATCCCTTTTGAGCATCAAAAGGGCAGGGGCCGATTTCATCTTGACCTATTTCGCCAAAGAGGCTGCTAAACGGTTATGAGAGGCTTTGTCCGGGAACAATCCCCTACGCCGCCATTGAGAATGGTGGCCTGGGAGATTACCCGTGGGTGCAATCTTTCCTGTGTACATTGCAGGGCTTTATCGGGTGAAGGTCCTTTTCCCGGGGAACTCACAACGGAAGAATGCCTTCGACTCGTGGACGATATCGCCTCCTTTTCCGACCCCGTCGTCATCTTAACGGGTGGTGAGCCAATGCTGAGGCCGGATGTGTACCGGATAGCCGAATACGGGATAGGGAAGGGATTGCGGGTGGTATTGGCCACCAATGGAACCCTCCTCACCGAGGAGAAGGCCAGAAGGTTGGTTGCGGCGGGCATACAGAGGATTAGCATCAGCCTGGATGGCGCTGATGCGGAAAGCCACGATCAGTTTCGAGGCGTAAACGGATCTTTCGAAGGCGGGTTAAGGGGGATTCGGTATGCGAAGAAGGTGGGGCTGGAGTTTCAAATCAATACGACGGTTACCCAACACAACCTCCATCAACTCCCCCAAATCCTGGACTTAGCTGTAGATTTGGGGGCAGTTGCCCACCATCTCTTTTTGTTGGTCCCAACGGGAAGGGGCAAGGAGTTGCAGGGCGAGGCCATTTCCCCCGATGACTATGAGGAAGTACTGAACTGGTTCTATGACCAGAGGGACCACGTTTCCCTCCACCTGAAGGTGACCTGTGCCCCCCATTTCTATCGGATTTTAAGACAGCGGGCTCAGCGGGAAGGGAAGACCATGACGACGGAGAATTACGGCCTCGATGCCGTCACACGAGGGTGCTTGGGTGGAATCTCCTTCTGTTTTATCTCCAGTACGGGGAGGGTTCAGCCCTGTGGTTACCTGGAGCTGGACTGTGGAAATGTTAGGGATGATTCCCTCGAATCCATTTGGGCGCAGTGCAGGTTCTTCAAAGACCTTCGGGATGAGGACAATTACAAGGGGAAATGCGGTTATTGTGAATATCGAAAGGTATGTGGGGGATGCAGAGCAAGGGCCTTTGAAATGACGGGGGATTATCTGGCAGAGGAACCATATTGCGTCTATGAGCCGAAGCGCAGGGGCTGCTAAATCATTGGGATGTACCGATTAAGGAGGGAGGCCGTTCCTCCCTGGTGATGAAATGAATGAGAAGGCGGTAGTGACTTAGAGGAGATTCGGTGAACTGGTTGTTGGCAAAAGTTGAGGGATTATTGGGAAGGGGAAGGATCCGGTTCGGCATCCATCTAAAATTCATAGTGATAATCGTCCTTTTGATCATGCTGACCTCCATCACCATGAGCTGGTTTTTCATCAAACGGGAGGTCGATTTGATTCAGGCCAACCTGAGACACAGGGGCGAGACGCTGGTCCGTACGCTCGCCCATAACAGCCTCTACCCCGTTCTAGCCAATAACCAAGAAATGCTAAAAACCGTGGTCAGGGGACCGATAAGTGAAGAAGACGTGGTGTTCTGTTTGATACAAGATGCCCAGGGAGAGGTCCTGGCCAAATCATATTCAACGCCCTATGGAGGAAGGAGAAAGGAACTCCACCTGTTGGCCTTCTCCATTCCCATTCAAGCTAAGTCGTGGCGAGGAGATGAGGTTCCGCAACCCAAGGCACACGTCTCCTCCCGGGATAGGTGGGTAGAATCAGACCAACTAGCTAAGCTTTGGCAAGAACTGACAAAGGAGCCTGTCGCCCAAAATGCGGTGGGAGTCGCCCATTTGGGGCTCTCCCTTCACCGAATGGACGAATCACTGGCCGAGGTCAAGAAAAACGTCGGAATTCTGATCCTCGTGGTGGTGGGAATTGGAATTCTCGTCACCATCTTGCTCGTGGATATTATCGTAAACCCCGTTGGCCAGCTGGTATCGGCGACGCAGAGGATTGCAAGGGGGGATCTGAGCCATCCCGTGGCCATCAGCACAAACGATGAAATAGGGGATTTAGCCAGGTCCTTCAACCAAATGCTGAAACAGCTGGAGGATTCGAGGAAGGAGTTGGAGGATTATAGCAGGACTCTGGAGAGGAAGGTTGAGGAAAGGACAACGGAACTGGAGCGCAATGTGAGGGAATTGTCCGAGGCTCGAATCGCCACGCTCAATATCTTGGAGGATATCAATGAGGCCAAGAAGGAATTGGAAAAGGCCAATAGGGAGTTGATGGTAATGGACGAGATGAAATCCAAGTTTCTGGGCACCGCGTCCCATGAGCTTAAAACTCCCCTGACCGCCATCAAGGCCAACGTCGATTTCATCCTCAGCGGGAGGGAAGGACCGATACCGAGGAATTTGCGGCAGTACCTATTTACCATTCAGAGAAATACCAATCGAATCCAGGAGATCATGGAGAAGATGCTGGATATGGCCAGAATCAAAGCAGGAAAGATCGACCTCCTCGTGGAGAGGGTGAATCTCCTGGGCGCCGTCA
>DAOVGJ010000110.1 GCA_030672465.1 Pseudomonadota bacterium
CCTTTACCGTACTCATGGGCTATACTAGAAAGTGGATGGGAGATGGAAATCGAAAGGGTCTACTATAACGAAAAATATCTGCCGAAAGTGGAAAAGGGAAATCCATGGATCCATCGTGGGGAGTTGATGGGGCCCTTTGACCATATCGAACCGGGTTCGCTGGTGGAGGTTTTCACATCGAAGGGGGATTTTGTGGGAAGGGGCTATATTAACCCCAATTTGGCCATCGCCGTTCGGTTGTTCACCCGCTGGCCGGATGAGGAAATCGGGAAGGACTTTTTCAGGAAGAGGATAGAGCAGGCGAATAAGCTGAGGATGCGAATCTATTCGCAACTGAGCTCCTACCGAGTCGTTTACGGGGAATCCGATGGGCTTCCCGGCTTAGTCATCGATTGCTACGGAGATGTCTTGGTTCTCTCCTTTACTACCGTGGGCATGGAACGGTGGAGGCCTGTCATCATCGAACTGGCGTCAGAGATATTTGTGCCAAGGGCCATCGTGCTGCGAAACGATACAAGGCTTCGGGTCAAAGAGGGGTTGCCTCTGGAAAAGGGGAATTTGACTAGACCCTGTGGATTTGTTAAAAACAAGTTATTAGAAAGGGCCCAAGGTTTCTATCCTCTCATTCCCCCCGAGCAGGAGCTCTAACAAGGGGAGGACATTCTTGATTCGATTTCTTGGTTTTTTTATCGCCATCGCTCTGGCATTTTGGGTCTATTATGACGCCAAAAGAAGGGGTAAATCTCCGGGCAAGGCGTTGGCCTGGGCAGCGGGGGTTCTGTTCTTGTGGATCGTCTTTTTGCCCCTCTGGTTATTTACCCGACCCAAACAGTTGGTCGGGGAAGGGGGTTTTGAGCACATGGCGGTTTGTCCGAGCTGTGGCGGGTATATCGATCGTGAGGCCTCTTTTTGCCCCCATTGCGGCCATTGCTTTTCATGAGGGCGAAGGCAAAGCCTTATTGTTCCTCTTTTAGATGGCTTGCCTTCCCTTCCTTACTGACCTTCGTCCAGCATGGACAACGGTGTTCTCCATTTTCCGGCTTGTAACAGTCCTGTACCGAAGGCGTTCTATTGATTTGCGTTTCTATACGTAGGATAACCAGAGTTGAGCCCGCCCTATTTTCCTCCTCTAATCCTTCGCTATAACGAACAATCTGTCCTTTGCCCGAGTGACAGCGGTATAGAGCCACCTCTTATAGAATTCAGCATCCCAATACTGAGATCGCTCTTCAAAAAGCAGTACATCATTCCATTCCGATCCTTGGCTTCGATGAACAGAGATCGCATATCCAAAATCGAACAGATCAACGGCAGGGTACCCCGTATCATCGAGGATCTGTTTCACCTTTTTAGGTGAGACCTCATCATAGCACCCGTTGTATTCCTTTTTCCCGAAACAACAGCTGTGTATCAGGGTTTGGTAGGGCTCTGGCATACTGTCGATGTTAATGACTGCCTCATAGATGTGAGGGGTTACACGTAAGCTGATACTCCCAAGAATCCCCAATTGACCATTCATCAGCTTCGTGTGGCGGTTATTCTTCAAGCAGATTATCCGCTCCCCTTCGTATGGTATCTCACCATAATATCCAAGCTTCTTCCGAATTTGCCTGTTGAGTTGAACTCTGGTCCAGTTCATTCCACACAGGGTAACTATGGTCGGCTGTGAGAAATCAAGGCTCTCGAACAAATCATTGAAATCGGAACTCGATTGACGCACCTTATGGACATCCTTGCCAAATGTCCCATATGGAATTTCGCCTCTGGTTCTCACCTCAACGGATAACCTGATGATTGGACTGTCCAGTGCCTGCCTGTGGATTTCATTGAGAACCAGGTCGGGACGATTGACAATGCTGAACCTGTCTCCTATCGGTGGCAATTGTCCATGGTCACCCACCGCAATGATGGGAATATCGTATGATGTCAGATCCCTCCACAGGTCTGAGCTTACCATGGAGGCCTCATCCAGAATAATCACGCCATAGGGCAATTCTGAGCGCTTTTTCCACCCTACTATTTTCTGTCGTCCCTTCTCATCCTCTGCTATGATTGGTCTATAAATCATGCCGTGGATGGTGCCTACGTAATCATCTTCATACAGGCCTCCCATCGATTCCAATCTTTCCTTCAACACGGAGGATGCTTTCCCCGTAAAAGCACAGAACCCCACACACATGGTCCGATCGAGATCTCTTAGCGATATTCTTAAGGCGGTGGCCAAATGGGTCTTCCCAGTACCCGCATAACCGCCGACCGTAATATAATTGCAATACCCGCTATCTTCGTAGTGTTGCAGCCAACTAATCAGGTCATCATGGACCCGCTCCTGTTCGGGAGATAATACAAAATGACTCACAGGGAATATCCTGTCCTCAAACGCTCATTGAATAAACGTAATCCCTTTTATTTTACAGCGTATCTAGGAGAAATAGAATGGATGGCTCTTTATGGGTGGCTATCAGATCTGGAAGAATTGAGTGGGTCAGTTGAAGGTTCCATTGGAAGCTGGGCTGCTCTGGTGAAACTAATGATTTGAGATTAAAATATAAGATGATCAGAATTGATTCCGGAATCTCTAATTCATGTTGAATAAACAAGAAAGGCTAGGCCATTAAAGCCCCACCTATTCAAATAAGGACGAATGAGACGGAAGCAGCAAATTTGTGTAAAAAACATCCGGAAATAAGCTGCCTCAAAAAGTATTGGATGGTGGACGTGTTCCATGCTACTTTAGCATTCAAGCGGCAGACCTAATGGGAAATTAAAGGAATTGGTTATGCCATAGATGTGAAGGGCTATTTATGACCAAAAAAGGCCATTCACCAAGAATATTCAAAAAAAGGGATCACACCAACCGGGAAGATCTAGCTCGGGAGCACCCCTACGGAGATTCAGGTCAGATTATCGCGCTCATTATATTCCTTATGATATGGATATTTGATTCTTTCTTTTTCCGGTTTTCAACGTTCTTAGCGGACTGTTTGTTACTATACATTCGATTGATTTTAGCAGCTTTGTTCTTCGTAATCGCAGGGTCTTTGGCACGTTCAGGGCTCAGGGTTGTCTTTAAGGAGGTGCGCGATCCTCCGCGAGTCATCAACACTGGGGTCTTTTCATATTTACGCCACCCTATATATCTTGCAGCCCTTTTACTCTACTTAGGATTTTTCTTCACAACGCTTTCTCTTATTTCTTTGGCCTTCTTAGTGGTTATTTTTGTCTTTTATGACTACCTTGCTACATTCGAAGAGAAACAACTTGAACAGAGATTTGGGCAGGAATATCTAAACTACAAAGAAAAGACCCCAAAATGGTTCCCACGCCTAAGATCATAGTCCACGCGTGAATTTGATTGGTCTTTCTATAGGAATGCCGTTAATGGTCCGAAATAACGGCCTAAGAAGCCGACAATTTGATACCCCGAGGATAAATAGTACTAACTGAAGTTTGCAGATTCGCCGAGTCCCGAGGCATACCATATAGAAACACAAATCCTGGCTGAATCTAACTAGCCCGGAACCTGGTAAGATCCTGAATTCTTGAGGGGGAAAGATCCCGCAAATATTCTAGATTCCACAAAGCATAAGAAAAGTTATCCCCTAAGATCATAAGATCCCACTCCGAGTGGGAAATCTACTGGAGTTTAGGAAACCCTTCGAGGGCCTTTGATTGATACCCCGTTGTTTTTATGGTAAAGAGAACAGATGCCCCAATTTATTTTTTGGTTCGGCGAATCTGAAAATTGAAAGAGAGGGAAAGGGGACCGTATCGAAGGGTATCCTGGGTGATGAAGAATTATGGCCAAAACAAGCTCAATATCCATGGGTTCATCGGCCTCGGCATCTTGATCCTTGCAGAGATTATGATGTTCAGAAGGGTTGAGCCCTTCCTTTCCTGGTTCTATTGTTTCGCCTGGTGGTCGTATATCCTCATCTGCGACAGCATCATCTATAAAATTGAGGGAAATTCACTCCTGATGAGCCGGACCAAGGAGTTTTTCCTCCTGATTCCCTGGTCCATCGCCGTATGGCTTTTCTTCGAGCTGGTAAACCTCTCTCTGAAGAACTGGTATTACATCAATATACCCAGAAACACGGCCTTGAGGTGGATTGGCTATATGGTCGCCTACTCCACGGTTCTCCCCGGTCTTTTCGAGACCACGGAGCTGCTCGGTAGTATTGGCCTCTATCGGGGTTTTTCGGTTCCTACGATTCCCCAGGGCCGAAAGTGGTACATCCCCTTCTGGATCGTGGGTGGAGCATTCCTCATCCTCTCCATCATCGTCCCCAGATATTGCTTTCCCCTCATCTGGGGATCTTTTATCTTTTTCTTGGAACCCATCAACCACCGCTTTGGGGCGAAATCGCTGATGCGTGACTGGGAGCGGGGGGATCCGAGGAAGTTTCTGCTTCTTCTCACGGCCGGATTGGCATGCGGTCTTCTGTGGGAGTTCTGGAACTTCTGGGCTCGGTCCAAGTGGGTATATACCGTCCCCTTCTTCGATGAAGTAAAGGGATTTGAGATGCCCCCGCTGGGATTCTTGGGGTTTCCTCCCTTTGCCGTTGAGTGTTACGTCCTCTATAACTTCATCTCGCTCTTCCGGCATAAAAGGGGCTGGGAACGGGACCAGTACAGCCTCAACCCGGGAAAAAGGACGAAACCCCTCGCCATTGCCCTGGCCGTTGTCGGACTATCCTGCTTCTTCCCCCTGATCTTTCATTCCATTGATACCCGGACAATCAACTCCTATATCCCCAGGGTTTCCGATCTGAACCTGATTGAACCCCAATACCGAGACAAACTTGCGGAAATGGATCTCCACACGGTGAATGAGCTCTTTCATAGGATAAAGGAACCCGAGGGGCGTAAGGAATTGGGTGAAAAACTGGGAATCTCCGGCGACCAAATCTCCGATTGGGTCAAGTGGTCTCATCTGATTCGGCTGAAGGGCTTGGGCGTCGAAAATTTCCTCCTGCTGAATAAGGTCGGCATAGATGACGTCCAGACACTGGCCCGGCAGGAACCCTCCAGCCTCTATGAGAAACTCGTTCGGATAAATAGAGACTATCGCATCACGTCCCAGCCCATTGATATGGCCAAAGTTAAGGTTTGGATCAGGGCGGCGAGGAAAACAGAAGAAAAAGGGGACAGGCTACTTTTTGATAGAAAAATTAAATGATGCTGGGCGGACAAGAACTGGGAAAAGTAGCCTGTCCCCTTTTTGCTCACTCCGATAATTTGATCAGGATCCCCGTCCTTTTGGCATTCCGGATGACTAGACCCAAACCAATCCATGCCAGACCGAGGTAGAGCAGGCTGTATCCATATCCCTTAACCAGAAACCCGCTGAGATCGCTGTGGAAGCCGTAGAAGGAGCGAAAATACTCCAGGAAATAGGTTAGGGGAATGAGCTTTGCCACTGCCATGACAGGCGCCGGAAGCATGGAGATGGGATAGTAGATCCCGCAGATCAACAACATCAAGCTCACCAGGGACCATGCAGCAACCTCAGCCTTGTGTCCGAAGACTAAAACCAAGATGCAGACGGTAATTCCCACCAGGGCCGATGTGAGGAAAAGGCCCACGAGGAATAGACCGAGGGCCTCTATTCCCGGTTTGAGGAAATCGAAATGAAAGGCACGGGAGCTGAATAAAGCCAGCAGGATAAAGATGAGGACGCTCCGGAAAATCCCGATCAACCACGATCCCAGGATGAGATGAACCGAATTGACGGGGGCTATGAACTCATGCTTAATGCACTTACCCCAGACATCATAGAGCAGGACATAGGCGATATCGATCTGGCAAACGTGAACAACGCTCATGGAGATGACCCCAATCAAAATGAAGGCCATCATATCGGGACCCAGTTGCAAATACTTGGCTAAGAGGCCCACGGAAAGAAGACCGACAGTGGGCCAAAAGACGATCTCGAACAGGCTGAAGACATTGCTCCTGGTGATGATTAAATTCTTAAATACAAAGGCCAGGATCTTCGTCCATTCACTTCGCAAACTCAAGGAAAACTTCCTCCAAATTCGTCTGGGAGGTCTTGACCTCCTTCACCGAAATTCCCGCCCGCCACAGCCCTTGCAAAATGGCGCTCATCCTCTTTGTGGCGCTATCCACCACAAACTGACAATGCCCATCCGATAGAGTAAAATCGATGACGCCGGGCAACTTCTCCAGCCGGATCGAGCCAAGGTCCCCTTCATAGTCGATGGTGATGACATCCCCCAATCGAATGCTCCTTTTGAGCTCATGGGCAGTGCCGATGGTCAAAATCCTCCCCTCCTTCAGAAATGCGATGCGATCACAGAGATATTCGGCTTCCGCCATATTATGGGTGGTCAGAACGATGGTAATTCCCCTCTCTCTTTGAATCTCCCTGATCTGGTCCCGAATCTTCGCGGATACCTGCGGATCCAACCCCACCGTAGGTTCATCCAAAAAGAGGATTTCCGGGCTGTTAAGCATGGATTTTGCGAGGGCCAACCTCTGTTTCATCCCCGTTGACAATTTATCGAAGGAAGTACCTTCCCAATTCCCCAATTCGAAGAGGGCAATAGCCTCGTCCACCCTCTTCCTGCGATCCCTCCCTCCTAAGCCATACAACATGGCATAGAATGTTAGGTTCTCTTTCACAGTAAGGCTCCAGAGGAAGTTGGCATTTCCGCTGGATATATTGATTCTCTCCCTGATCCGATTCCCTCGCTTCACTACATCCATGCCCAAGACCTGGATCTG
>DAOVGJ010000083.1 GCA_030672465.1 Pseudomonadota bacterium
ACATATATCCAGAAAGGGAGTCGATAATGTTTCGTTGTTTTTGAATGAGGGCGGTATTCTTGGAGAGGAGGTCGCACTCATCGAGGAGGAGAACGATCACCTTGATCCCCCTCTGGGAGAAGCCGTGGATCAGGGTTCGAAAACCTTCAATGACAATGCGTTGCGGGATGGGCAGGTCGAGTTTATTCTGTTTTGCCGCGTTGATGTAAGAGTCTGGGAAGAGGAGCTTTTCATCGATGGTTCCATCTTTTCTGATCTCATACAAGAAGAGGGGCTCGTTGTGGTCGTGGAGGAACTTCTTGGGGCGACCCGGGAGCTCGAGCTTGGATGGCCACACATAGATTCCCCTTTTCAGCCCTTCGCCGATGATGTTGCTGAAGATTTCCCGGAAGAAGAGATATTCAGAGGTGACCAGGTCCACGTTGAGGTCTACGTGGACCATCAGTATGTCTTGTTCATTTCTAAAAAGACTTTGGACGACGTTGAGAAGGCTCGTCTTCCCTGAGGCCCTATTCCCCTGGAGGGCCAAATGAAAATTATTCCCGTTCCTGTTGAGGTTGATATAATACTTGATTTCGTTCAGTTCCCTGTCACGCCCCCCCAGGGAGGTATATTCTTGAACCGGCCTCGTGAAATTGTAGGGATTTCGCATTATAGGCCTCGGAAACGAATGAGTGTATCCGGAATGGATTTCGAAGCAAAAACTATACCATTTCTATCCAAACGATGGGGAGGCTGACGCGAGGCCCCTTTTCTGGGTTATAATGATTGGGTAACCCTGTCCCTGTTTCTCTCCACGAAGGCGTACGCGCTGTGGTTGTGGATGCTTTCGAAATTCTCCGATTCCACGGTGAACCAGGTTATGTTTTCATCGGCCATAAGTCTTTCCGAAACTTCTCTGACTAAATCCTCCACGAACATCGGCTTTTCATAGGCCCTTTCCGTGACGTACTGTTCATCGGGGCGTTTAAGGATGGAGAAGACATCGCAACTGGCGCAGCTCTCTATGAGGTTGATAATGTCTTCAATCCAGATGAATCGTTTGAAACGGAGATGGACCGTCACGAGGCCCCTCTGATTATGGGCCCCGTATCGACTAATTTCCTTGGAACATGGACAGACGGTGGTTATGGGAACGGTAACGCCCATGTAGAAGTCCTCGACTTCATCGCTTGAGCCGCAGAATCGGCACCGATATTCCATCAGGCTCTTCGATTTGGTCACCGGGGCCCTCTTTTGGATAAAATATGGGAACTCGATCTCCAAGTGGGCTTTTTTGGCCCGAAGTTTCACTTTCATCTCGTTTAGGATTTTGGAGAAATTCTTGATGGCAATACTGCCCCTATATTTATTGAGGATCTCGATGAAACGGCTCATATGGGTCCCCTTGAAATGGTGGGGAAGATCAACGTACATATTTACGCTGGCCACGGTATGTTGAACACCCTTGTTTTTGTCCAGAACGGTGATGGGGTAACTTATATCCTTTACCCCAACCTTGTTTATCTCGATATTTCGCCAGTCCTGTTGGTTTTGAATGTCACGCATCGTCTTAATCCTCATAATAAGAGGCACAGGCCCCCGGGGATTCCCATGCTGTCACCTTGGTTAGCCTGGCTTGACCTCCTTCAAGCCGGTCCTTAACGCGGTCAAAGATATATTTGGCGATGTTTTCCGATGACGGGTTGATTTCTGTAAAATAGGGGATTTCGTTGAGATACCTATGGTCAAGGGTTTCCAGAACCATTTGTGCGACCTCCTTTAACCTCCTGAAGTCCAAAACCATTCCGTCCTCCCCCAATTCCAATGATGAGACGAAGATCTCCACCTTCCAGTTATGTCCGTGGAGGTTTTCGCATTGCCCGTCGTAACCCCTCAGGCGGTGAGCCCCCGAAAAAGAGGACTCGATTTTGATTTCATACATGACCATCTCCAAACCCGTAGTGCATAATAAAAACTATTATATTCCATTGGTGAACCTGCTACAAGGGAACAATCGTACGAAGTTTCCTGAGTTTGTGGAGAACACCGTTGTCCATGAGCGAAAGGGAATTTGGGCAACAGATCACGAAGTGCTGAAGCGAAGGGACCACAGTGTTCACATGCCAACCTTTGGCGTCCCCTTCCTCGGGTTAGGTTGCGATTTTTCCATTGAAATAAGGGGGACTCTTTGGTATAGTCGGCCCAAGTCCAAAGGGAAGGATATCGTTGGAGATCCGTAGAGAGTTTATCTATACCGTCAGCCAATTGACCCAGGAGATAAAGGACCTCTTGGAGGAACATTTCATCGATATCTGGGTGGAGGGGGAGGTCTCCAATGTGAGGGTTCCCCCCTCGGGCCACATCTATTTTACCTTGAAGGACCAATGGAGCCAGTTGAGGGTCCTCATCTTCAGGCAGCAGGCCCGTGATCTACGCTTCACTCCTGAGGATGGCCTTCACATTATCTGCCGTGGAAGGGTGTCCCTTTATGAGCCACGGGGGGAATATCAGTTAATCCTGGACTACATGGAACCCAAGGGCGTCGGGGCACTCCAAATAGCCTTTGAGCAGTTGAAGAGTCGTCTGGAGGCAGAGGGGCTCTTTGACGAGGAGCGAAAGAGATCCCTCCCACTTGTTCCCCGGCGGATCGGGATTGTAACGTCTCCCTCAGGCGCGGCAATTCGGGATATGCTGCAGATAATCCATAGGCGTTTTCCCAACGTGGAGATATTGATCTGCCCGGTCAGAGTCCAGGGAGTTGAATCCCCTTTTGAAATTGCTCAGGCGGTCCGGGATCTGAACGCGCTGGCGGATGTGGAGGTTATCATAGTGGGGAGGGGAGGGGGGTCCCTTGAAGATCTGTGGGCCTTCAATGACGAGAGGGTGGCTAGGGCCATCTATGAATCGAGGATCCCCGTCATCTCCGCAGTGGGGCATGAGACGGATTTCACCATCGCCGATTTTGTGGCGGATATGAGAGCACCGACTCCTTCGGCCGCAGCGGAGTTGGTGGTCAGGGAGAAGGCCGAATTACTCCGATCCGTTCAGGGCTTAAACCTGAGAATGAAGGGCTGCATGAGGCAGCACTTAGGGTTCTTGAGGGACCGCGTCGGTCAGGCGAGGAGGGGGTTGATAGATCCCCGTGAGAGGGCGGAGAGGTTTTGGAAGCATCTCAATGAGCTGTCGCGCCGTCTGTCTTCGGGCGGCCATCGGCTCGGGGTGGAGGCTCAGAATAGGGCCAATAGCTTGAGGGAAAAGCTGCTCTACAGGAATCCTCATGAGAGGGCCGAGGGATACGGATTGAGGGTTTCGCGACTGACGAGGGATTTGAGCGGTGCCATCCAAAGGGGAAATTGGGAAAGGGAGAATCAAGTGAGACAGCTGGTCTCCAACCTGGATAACCTCAGCCCCTTAGCCATTCTCAAGAGGGGATACAGCATCACCAGGAAATTTCCATCCGATGAGATCGTAAAGGACGCACAGGCGGTGGCAAAGGGGGAGAGGGTAAAGGTGAAGTTCTATCGGGGAGAGATCCTATGCGAAGTAGAAGAATCTGGCTTGCCGTAGCCTTCTCTTTATTGATGGTCCCTGTGGGCTCGGGGCTCTGTTCCGGAGGTGGGGATACCTGGAGAATCGAGGGGATTCCCCCGAGCCTCAAACAAGGAGATGTATTCAAGATCAGGTTGAAGGCTGATGGAGGGGGAATGGCGTCGGGGGATTTTCAAGGCAAGGAGATTTCCTTCTATGCTCAGGAAAATGGGAAAGCCTATGAAGCCCTGGTGGGGGTGGATTTGGAATGTCCGGCGGGGACCTACCCTTTAAACATCACCGTTGAGGATAAAGGCTGGGTGAGGAGGCGGATGTTCAAGGTAGAGGTGGTCAAGGCATTTTTCGGCGTTCAGAGGATAACCCTGCCTCCCGAGATGGTCGATTTAGACCCCCAGTCCCTAAAGCGGGTAAAAGAGGAGAAGGCGAGAATAAAGGCGTTATGGGCTATGAGAACCGAAAATCGAAGGTGGAGCGGCGACTTTTTGGTCCCCGTTGAGGGTGGGATCAGCACATTCTTCGGTATAAGCAGAATCCTGAATGGCCAGAGAAGGGGGAGGCACAACGGTATTGACATTAAGGCCCTCCAGGGTGAGAAGGTCCTCTGCCCCAATGACGGGAGGGTGGTCCTGGTGGACGAGCTCTTCTTCGGGGGAAAGACGGTAGTGGTAGATCATGGTCAAGGATTGTATTCTTTTTACATGCATTTTGATAAGGTTACGGTCCCAATGTACCGAGATGTTCGAAAGGGTGATGTCATTGGCACAGTGGGGGCGACGGGTAGAGCCACGGGTCCTCACCTCCACTGGGGTGTTTGTCTCAATGGAGCCAGGGTAGATCCCCTTTCGTTGATGGAGGCTACAACCGACGATAAGAAGGCCATACAGATGGTTCGTAATCGGAAATATATGGCAGAAAAATGGAAAAAGAGATCAAAAAATGGCGAAAACCTCGGGCAAGGGGGGGAAACCCTTGACTAGCGGGGTAAGGGCTGTATAATAAAGCTAATTTGATATGGATCGAAAGGGGAAGAAAACCTTTGAGAATGCATTAAGCCAGCTGGAATCCATCGTGGCCCGGCTGGAAGACGGCGATTTGCCCTTGGAGGAGTCTCTGAAGCTTTTTGAGGAGGGAATAAAACTCTCCCGTTTTTGCAATCAAAAGCTGAACGAGGCCCAAAAGAAGGTGGAGGTGCTCCTCAAGGGAAATGGTGGGGAGGTAGAACCGCATCCCTTCGAACCAGGAGAGACAACAGAGGAGGAATAACCCCGGGAGGAGAAGTGAATATCGGGGAATACCTTAAGGGGAAAAAGAGGGTCATCGATGCGGCCCTGGAAAAAATCATCCCCAAGGAACCCGATTTTCCCCAGTCCCTTCACAAGGCCATGCGATACGCCATCTTTCCCGGTGGGAAGAGAATCAGGCCTATCCTGGCCATGGCGGCTTATGAAGTCGTCGGAGGAAAGGGGAATGGGATTTTACCATATGCCTGCGCCCTGGAACTCATCCATACATACTCCCTCATCCATGATGATCTGCCAGCCTTGGACAACGATGATTACCGAAGGGGAAAGCCGACAACCCACAGGGTATTCGGCGAAGCCACGGCCATTCTGGCGGGTGATGCCCTTTTAACCGAGGCATTCCACCTGATGAGCAGGGAGGGGCTAGGGGGGGAGGTGGATCCCCGAGATGCCATCGAGGCGATTGACGAGATATCCAAGGCTGTGGGATCTGCGGGAATGATAGCAGGACAGGTAGTGGACATCGAATCCGAAGGGAGAAAGGTGGAATTATCCATACTGGAATTCATCCATACCCACAAGACGGGTTCCCTGATCTTGGTTTGTGTAAGGGCGGGAGGACGTTTAGGAAGGGCAAGAGATGTGGAAATGGAGGCCCTTACCAGATATGGCAAGTCCATCGGTCTGGCCTTTCAGATAACCGATGATATTTTAGATGTGGAGGGAAGCCGGGCATCAATGGGGAGAGCCCCTGGAGTCGATATTGCTCGGAATAAGATTACCTATCCGGCACTCTTGGGATTGGAGGAGTCTAAGCGGAGATACGAAGAATTGATCGGTAAAGCAATAGAGGCATTGGAACTCTTCGGAGACAGGGGAGAGCCACTCCGGGAGATCGCCCTCTACATTGGGAAGCGTAGTTCTTAACTCCACGTAAGAAATGGAAATGATGGCCATGAGACGGGAGGCAAAATCCGCTTGAGGTTGGAATTGATGGGGAAGTTATTGGACCATATAGCCTCGCCCGCTGATCTAAAGGCGTTAAGGAAGGATCAATTGGACCTCTTAGCGGCTGAAATCCGGGAGGAGATCGTCAAAACGGTATCACGGACGGGGGGGCAT
>DAOVGJ010000095.1 GCA_030672465.1 Pseudomonadota bacterium
GTTCTTCTCCAAAAAAGTTGCTAAAAGGGGTCCAAGGATTCGAGGATTCAAGGGTTCAAGTGTTTGTTTTCTAAGGATTTAATGAGTGCCTTGAGCATTCTCTCAATATCTCCTATATCTCTCTGAAGATTCTTTAAATCACCCGATAACAAGATCTGAGTTTCCAACTCGCAGTTGGAACCATAAGCTATGTATAATGCCTGGATATACTCCTGTGTTGTCTTCCTTCCATACCCCTCTGCTATATTTGATGGAACTGATACAGCAGCCCTCCTTATCCCTGAAGTTAATCCATATCTCTCCTCCTTCGGAAAGCCTTTGGTAATCTTATAGGTTTTGATACAAAGCTGATAAGCCTTCTGCCAAACTTTTAATCCTTTGTAATTTTTAATCATTTCACTTGAATCCTTGAACCCTTGACCCCTTGAATCCTTCAATTCCACCAACTAATTGGGAGGTGTTTCTATAATTTAATCATACAATCCTGTTTATTCCCACCGCAAGTCCGTTAGAATGCCCTACCGCAGCTTCGCCGCATCCAGATACTTTTGCATTCGATCCTCGGCCCCGATGGGGATGATGTGGATTCCCTGGCAGAGGTCTTTTAACCCCTTTATGAGGTCGGCGAA
The DNA here is from genome assembly GCA_030672465.1 of Pseudomonadota bacterium. GTDB lineage: Bacteria > Desulfobacterota > BSN033 > WVXP01. Next base: position 630 of record DAOVGJ010000095.1, read on the forward strand.
GATCTCTTGGCTGGCCTTTTCCTTATCGGGGGCCCTGGCCAGCTTCTCAATTATATGATTGGGAACCAGGCCGGGCTTCACATACCGGTTTATGAAGTGAGCCATGCTCGCCGACCTCACCAGGATCACCTCCGCGATGACGGGAAAGCGGAAGGATTCGATGGACTTCAAGAATTTCTGAAAGACATCCAGATCGAACACGGGGGTGCTCAGGAAGTAATGGGTCCCAAAATTGATCATCTGCTCCATCTCCTTGAGCTCCAGATCCGGGACCTTCTTCCCCCAGCTGGATTCAACCCCGGAGCCGATGCAAAAGTCCGGTTTCATTCCAATCTCCTTCCCCGAGATATCATGGCCCTTCCTCAGATTTTCAACGACCGAAAATAACTTACCCGAATCGACGTGGAAGAACATCAGCTCCTGGAGGCTGTCCCCGGTAATGCGGTAATCCTCGGTAAAGGCGAGGACGTTTTCGATGCCCGCCTCCGCAGCGCTCATGAGGTGGGACTGGATCTCCACCCTGTTTTTTTCCCGGGTTGTGGTCTGAAGGATGGGGTCGTACCGATTTTCCCTGAGAACCTTGCAGGTTCCCAGGGAATCCGAAACCATCCCCTCTATCTGAAACTCCGGCACGATGAGCCCATCCACGCGCCCGCGCACGCGCTCGATGTTCCGAAGGACTTCCTCCACACCGGTCCCAATAGGGGGTTGAATCTCCGCTGTGACGACGAACTGCTTCTTCTGCAAACGATCCCTTAATGTCTCCATTTCGCCCTCCTATCTGGCATGGCCACGAGGCCAATAGAGTTCCCCGGATTACCCCTTGAGCCCGAGGAGCTCAGCCACCTCCTGCTTGAGCTGAGGCAAAGGAAGGGGCTTGGAAAAACAGGCATCCGCCCCATACTCCTTCATTTTCTTGTAACTCTCCTCGTCAAGGTAGGCGGAGAGGACCACGATCTTCGTATCCTTCGTCTCAGGGTCCGTCTTAATTCTCTTGCAGACCTCATATCCGTTGATATCGGGCATCATAATATCCAAGATCATCAGATCCGGCTTAAAATGGCTCACCTGAATGCCCGCCTCAAAACCATCCGATGCTGAGATGAGCTCATATCCATACTCGTCTTCCTCCAAGGACTGGACAATGGTCTCAACGATGATCTTATCGTCATCCACCACAAGGATCTTCTTCTTCGTTTCCTCCGCGGTCTTTTCAAAGGCAGGCATCCCGCTTTCCCTGAGAAAACGATCCAAATCTTCCTTTTTGATCCGACGGTGTCCTCCCACCGTCTTATAGGATTTGATATGTCCCGCCTCTATCCAATTGATGATGGTCTTTGGCGAAACCCTACAGTACTTACTCGCCTGGGAAACGGTGAGTACGTCCATTGACATAACCTCCTTTCCAGATTTTACAGTATTTTCAGAAAATATCATTTTTATAGATATTATAAAAAATGCAGATTGTCAAGAAAAAATTTTGGGGCTTGTCCGGTTTATTCAGTTTGTCAGGTTTGTCTGGTTAATTCGGTTTGGATCGTTTATTGGGTTAATTGAGTCCGTTGAGTTTCCCCAGTTTCGTGAACTTCTGGAATGCTCCCTTGTCCCTGAGCGTAATTCCATCCTTCAAACCGCAGCACTACGGAACCGCATAACGGCAGTACCCAAACTCGGCTGGAAGGGGTAGGTATTCCCCGCCGTTCGGCTGAGCTCACGACGAAGCCTGCGAACCCCGAAAGGGTCACTTTGGAAGCATTGAAGCGAAGGGACAAGGGTTTTCTCTCTCAAGAAAAAAGATTCTGAGCGGCGAGGAGCGACTTTTCAGAAATTTCAGTGGAAGGAAACGGACTTAAATCGCGGGGTGATGGGGGAGAGAATGGATTTTAGCCGGCTGGGAGGATGATGGAAAAGGTCGAACCCCTTCCCTTCTCGCTTTCCACACCGATCTCCCCACCGTGGTCTTTGATGATGCCATAGCAGACGGAGAGCCCCAGGCCTACCCCCTTCACTTCATGCTTGGTTGTAAAGAAGGCCTCGAAGATCTTATCCCGGATCTCCTCGGGGATCCCAATCCCGGTATCTTTAATGTGGATGATAACCCTTTCATCTTCCCTCACGGTTTCCACAGAGAGGATTCCCCCTTGGGACATGGCCTCCTTGGCATTTCTGATCATATTGAGTAAGACCTGCCTTAGGTGGTTGGTAGAGCCCATCACCTTCGGGATCTCCCTCTCGAATCGCGTCTCGACATCGATGTTCGCCTCCCTCATCTGCTTATCCATAAAGAGGACGATACCCTCCAGTAGTTCATTGACATCGATGGGCCGGCGGACCTCTTCTTCCGGCTTGGAGAAGCTCAACATATTTCGCAACATCTCGGAGAGCCGCTGGGTTTCGGAAAGGGACATTTCCAAGATCTTCCTCCTCTTGCTGCCGGGGGGGATCTCCGTCTTCAAGAGCTCCAAGGTGTTCATAATGCCGTATATGGGATTGTTCACCTCATGGGCGATCTGAGAGGTGAGCCTCCCCATGGCGGCCAGCTTCTCCGATTGCA
>DAOVGJ010000252.1 GCA_030672465.1 Pseudomonadota bacterium
CCCACCGGTTTGCCTAACGAATCTCCCCTCCGAGTCAGCCACCTTGGTGATGGTCTCCTTGTAAGCGACCCGAGGTATCCCAACCCTAGCCTCAACTTGAAATTCCCTCAATAGCCTGTCTACAATAATTTCCAGGTGGAGTTCCCCCATGCCGGAAATGATAGTTTGCCCCGTCTCTTCATCGTGCTTTATCTGGAATGAAGGATCCTCCAAAGCCAATCTCTTCAAAGACATGGCCAGTCTTTCCAGGTCCTTTTTCGTCTTTGGCTCGATGGCAATAGAGATAACGGCATCGGGGTGGTGGATGGATTCCAGAGTGATAGGATCCTCCTCATCACAAATGGTATCCCCCGTCATTACTCTCCTTAACCCCACGGCGGCAAAGATATCCCCCGCATAAACCTCCTTTATCTCCTCCCTCTCATTGGCGTGCATCTTAAGAAGGCGACCCATTCTTTCGTTATGCCCGTGAGTCGCATTGTAAATGGTGGAACCTGCCTTTAATGCCCCGGAGTAGACCCTGAAAAATGCCAGTTGCCCTACAAAGGGATCGCTCATGATCTTAAAGGCGAGAGCGGAAAAGGGAAGGCTGTCGTCAGGCTTCCTCCATTTCGTATTTCCATCTGGACCGACCCCCTTTACGGACGGAACGTCAAGGGGAGATGGGAGGTAGTCCACCACCGCGTCGAGCAGTGGCTGCACCCCTTTATTTTTAAATGCTGACCCACATAACACGGGAACGATCTTTCCCTCTATGGTGGCCTTTCTTATAGCGCTTTTAATCTCCCATTGGCCAATGTCCTCTCCCCCAACATATTTTGCCATGATGGACCCATCCAGGTCGGCGAGCTTCTCCAACATCTCCCCTCGATGGTCGGCAACTGAATCCACTAAGGTATCCGGGACATCCACCTCCTTAAATTGTGAACCCAAGGTGAACTCATCATAGAGGATTGCCCTTTTGGTGATCAGGTCGACAACCCCTTCTAACTCTTCTCCGTGCCCCACGGGAATTTGGAGCACCAAGGGTGAAGCGCCGAGTTTTTCCTTGATCATCCCCACGCACTTAGGGAAATCGGCTCCGACCCGATCCATCTTATTGATAAATGCGATACGGGGAACGGCGAATTTATCGGCCTGCCTCCAGACCGTCTCCGACTGAGGTTCTACCCCCTCAACGGAGTCGAAGATGGCAATGGCTCCATCCAAAACCCGGAGGGACCTCTCCACCTCCATGGTAAAGTCTACATGACCGGGTGTATCAATGATGTTAATGCGGTGATCCTTCCAAAAGCAGGTGGTCGCAGCGGAGGTTATAGTAATTCCCTTCTCCTGCTCCAACTCCATCCAATCCATGGTAGCAGACCCATCGTGAACTTCACCCATCCTATGGATGACCCCGGTGTAATAAAGCATCCTCTCGGTGGTAGTGGTCTTCCCGGCATCGATGTGGGCCATGATCCCGATGTTTCTGATTCGATGTAAAGCAATGATACGTGCCAATTTCCACATCCCTAATAAGAAATAGGCTAAAAGCCAACGCGTTTGAGCCATAAGAGGGGTTTTCAGCATATCGCTCAATCCCCTACCATCGGTAATGAGCAAAGGCCTTATTCGCTTCCGCCATTCTATGGGTATCTTCCCTCTTCTTTATCGCTGCACCACGTCGGTTAGCGGCATCAATCAACTCGGCAGACAAGGCCTCTTCCATTCTCCTTTCGGGGCGTTGGTGTGCATATGTGATGATCCATCTCATGGCCAACGCCGTCTTCCTTGGAGGTCGAACTTCCACGGGAACCTGGTAGGTAGCTCCTCCAACTCGCCGCGACTTAACCTCAATCATGGGTTTAACGTTATCGATGGCTTGTTTGAATATTGCTACGGGATCCCCCTTGGTCTTTTCGCTAATAATATCGAACGAACAATAGAGAATCCTTTCGGCCACGCCCTTCTTCCCCTTGCGCATGATGGCATTGATAAATTTGGCAACCAATAGGTCGTGGTATTTGGGATCGGGCAAAATTTTCCTCTTGGGAACTTCTCTTCTCCTCGGCATTTAAGCTCATCTCCTACTTCGGTTTTTTAGCGCCGTATTTCGAACGACTTTGTTTCCTGTCCTCAACTCCAACGGAATCCAACGTTCCCCTGATGATATGGTATCGGACTCCAGGAAGATCCTTTACCCTCCCACCCCTTATCAAAACGACGGAATGCTCCTGAAGGTTATGTCCCATTCCTGGGATATAGGTAGTCACCTCCAAGCCGTTTGTTAACCTCACCCGCGCTACTTTTCGCAGGGCGGAGTTGGGTTTCTTGGGAGTTGAAGTATAGACTCGAATGCATACGCCCCTTTTTTGAGGAGATCCCTTCAAGGCCGGAGCAGTTGTCTTCTTCTTGAGAGCGGTTCGCCCCATCCTGACTAATTGGCTAATTGTGGGCATCTACGCCTCCCCTTCGCCATTTGTTAAATTAATAATAATACTCTATTTCTTTCCCCTCTGCAAGACCAAAGGCCAAAACTTATCAAAGTTAGCAATTCTGCCTTCCAATGTCAAGACCTCATGAGCAGCGCTGTAGGGGGATGGTAGAACAGAGCTTGGCCCTGGCTACTGCCTTGGCCCCAGAAATCGGATATGACAGGGCCGCTGAAATCGCGAAAAAGGCCTATATATCCGATAAAACCATCAAAGAGGTCGGGAGGGAAGAGGGGCTTTTCCCGGAGGAAAGGCTCAATTTCCTCCTCGACCCGAGGAGGATAACTAACGGGGTAATCCTCAAATAAGGGAACTCAAGATTTGCATATTTATTGAACCTCCACGATCATCTCGACCTCCACCGGCGTCCCCAGGGGAAGTTCTCTCGTCCCTATTGCAAGCCTTGAATGTTTCCCCTCCTCTCCGAAGATCTCAACCAAAAGATCCGACGCGCCGTTCATCACCTTGGATTGCTCCTCAAACCCGGGGGCGCTATTGATGAACCCCGTCACCCGGATAACCCTTCGCACTCGATCCAACGCTCCCACCACGGATTTGACAGCTGCCAAGCAGTTTAATGCCGCAACTTTTGCACACTCATACCCTTCCTCCACAGTAAGGTCGCTCCCTATCTTACCTCTTGCCTTTAGCTCCCCTTTGATAAAGGGAAGTTGGCCTGACGTAAAGACATAACTCCCCGAATGTACCGCAGGTACATAGGAAGCCACCGGCTTAGGAACCTCGGGCAGCTCCAATCCCAGACTTTTTATCTTTTTTTCGATTTCCACCGAACTCACCCCCTTTATCTTTTCAATCCACCCTTTGTTGGCATCGGATTTAGAATCTAGGTCCTTGATGTACGGTTTGATATCCAGCAGTGGGGTCCCATCAAATACATCCAATCCCGATGTGAGGATAACATTATCGGCGATGCCTTTTAACCGGACGATGCTGAGGCCTATGGGGTTCGGTCGGACCGGAGAGCGACTTGCAAAAAGGCTCACCTTTTTCCCAGCAGCCCATGGCGGACACACGGTCATGGAGACGCTGCGTTTCAATTGGTGCATATAGTATAGTACGTGGATGTAACGAAAGCCCTCAAGATCACGGAGTCCCTCTGCATATTCAGGGTCCAGGATGATCCGAAACTCCCCCTCATCATCCTCAATGGGCTGATAGGGGGCACTCTCGGTATAGGGCGTCCGAATTATTCCTATCCTTTTTAATCTATACGTCATAATTGTCTCCCCGCTCTTTTTATCACGGAGTATCTGAATGTAAGAGCCGAATCATCTAATATCTATGGTGACTCGGTTCGCCGATGACCTTATTGGCTCAGAACTTCTTGCTGAGCGAGCACGTTACAGCAAAAAAGTAACCAAATCTGTGGATCGAACAATTGGCCTCGCATCCCTTGGGTCGATTGGGATTATCTCCCATTGGAAAAAATTCCGGGGCGTTCAACCACCACCTAAAGCCTCGACTCAAAGGGAAGTTCACAGTAAGCTCCCTCATCATAGATCTCGGGAACTATCCCCATGGACTCTATAAACCGTTGCGTTCCATGCAGAAATCCAACTCCCATTCCCATGTCGATGATCTGCTCTTCTGTGAAATGTTCCTTCAGTCGCGTGAAAAAAGCCTCGTCCAATTTCTGGGGATCAGTTAATATGATATCAGCAAAACGGAGTGCCATCTTCTCGCGCTCAGAAAGATCGGATTTCTCGTATTCCCTCATCTTCTGAATCGTCTCTTCGGTCAATCCCTTCTGCTTAGCCGAAGCAGATCGGACCGTACTTCAATGGCGGCACTTGGCCGCCCAGGCGCTCTTTACCCGAAGCATCTCCATGAGGGTCGCCTCGACGCTGGAATCCACATAAAGGTATTTCATAAAGGCAAAGATCACTTTCATCAGCTCCGGTCGTTGAGCTAGAGCGCGTAACAACTCCACATCATCGAAGGCCTTTGTTCTCCAGGCTTCAAACATCCGTTGCAACTCCTCCGACTGTCCCTCGTCAACTTGCTGAAGCAGACATTTTTGAATAGGCATGTTCTCCACCCCCCTCACTGCGCATTGGGTCAATGAATTTCGAAAGGTTCTTGATTATAAGTACCTCGAATCATGAAAAAGGTCAAAAGGTTGGGAATGCAAGCATCTTCCGAGATGATTTATCCTTTCGATTTCAATCCCTTTCTTTACCATGAGATTATGATATCTGCAAACCGGAAATACTGGAGTTCCTAAGTTTCAAGTGAACACTGTTATCCGTGAGTGTAATGGGCTTATGTCATCCACACGGAATGATGGAATGTTGGAGTATTGGAATAGTGGGTATCAAAGGGGGAGAAAGCGTTACTTTTGGTTCAGGACCACTCCGTTTGAGGATCGCTTCGCCAAGGCACAAGGCAAATGATTCTTGGCCTTCAGCCTCAAGTCCGCCGCACGCGGACGCTCCTCCACCCTCTATCAGGGTAATACCTATCCCTAAACACATTATTGAACCATTCCAGTTGCGGCAAAGTCCCTGAACTCCTATGTAACAAACAGGTTAGAAAAATATTCCTCATGAAAGTCAGGAAACTACAGGGAAATAGCCCTGAAATTTCCGTTTCCAATTACTACGGAAATACCGTATAATCCCGACAAACGGAGCTGATCGATGGTCAAAACACTTCCCCTTGGCAAATTGAACTTCGACATCCTGGAGAGACTATTGGAGAAATATCCCGGAGTCCTAGATGAGCGCCTGGTCGTCGGACCAAAGGTTGGCGAGGACGCGGCGATCATCGATTTTCCCGATCGCTATCTGGTGGCGAAAACCGACCCCATCACCTTTGCCATGGATGAAATCGGCTGGTATGCGGTTCATATTAATGCCAATGATGTGGCCATCAGAGGGGCAAAGCCGAGGTGGTTTCAGTCGGCCATTCTTCTGCCCGAGGGACGTGCGACGGAAGGCCTTGTAGAGGAGATCTTTGGCCAAATGTCCCGGGCGTGTCGAGAATTGGGAGTTACCATCGTGGGGGGACATACGGAAATCACCCACGCACTAGACCGTCCCATCGTGGTGGGATCCATGTTCGGGGAAGTGGAGAAGGGAAAGCTGGTAACAACCTCAGGGGCAAGGCCAGGGGATGATATTCTGCTCACCAAGGGGATTGTTATCGAGGGAACGGCGGTTATCGCCAGGGAAAAGCAAGGAGATCTCAGAAAAAGGGGATATGATGAAAAGTTTATCCGAAGGTGCATGGGCTACCTGTACGAGCCGGGAATATCGGTGGTCAAGGATGCCCTTGTGGCCAACCAATTCCAAATTCACTCCATGCATGACCCAACGGAGGGAGGCTTAGCAACGGGTCTGTATGAGATGGCCAGGGCCTCGGGCGTCGGCATGCTCATCTATGGGGATAAGATCGATCTCCTTCCCGATTCCAAAAGGCTTTGCGCTGAATACGGCCTCAATCCCCTGGGAACCATCACCTCGGGATCCCTGGTATTGGCCGCCGACCCCGAAAATGCCCAAAAAGTATTGGAGGCATATCTCAGTTCCGGAATTAAGGCTTCGGTAATAGGGAGGGTGGAAGAAGGCAGTTTTGGGATAAAGATCCTCAAAGATGGCAGGACGGCAGACCTCAAGTGGTCCGAGAAGGATGAGATCACCAAAATTTTCGAGTAATCACCATGTTCTTCCTTGTTCAGGTTTCCAAGTAGAAGATAACCTGTTATTTACGAAACTCAATTATGGTTGAAATCTTTACCATTCCCAACTTATCTGTTCCCCATTAATTCATATTGTATTCTTCACCTTTGTTAGACAAAAAAGGCAGGCCACCATCAAACCACTCAGAAGGATATTTGTGATTCTGAAATAGGACTTGACTCTAATTACCATTGTGGTGTAAGGAAGGAAAGATTGCGATCATGCCTTTTTTTATTCTTTAAAAACATTATAAGAAAAAAGGGGGTGGTGTTATTTGATTGTTAAGTGTTGTTGAAAATCAAATGGATCTTATTACAGATTTTAATCTAAAAGAGGGCATAAGATGACAAAACAAATGATAAAACCGTTTGTGTGGGGTATAGTGATTGGTGCGATTGTGATGGCTATTGTCATTTTCTCGGCAGGGTGGGGAGTAACAAAGGGAAAAGCTGAGCAAATGGCCAACCAGGCTGTTGTAGACAAGCTAGCATCGATTTGTGTCGCCCAGTTTTTGCAGGACCCAAACAAAGAAGAGCGACTGAAGGAGTTGAAAGCAACAGACTCCTGGCAGAGAGACAGTTATGTGGAAAAAGGAGGTTGGGCGACAATGCCCGGCGAAGAT
>DAOVGJ010000030.1 GCA_030672465.1 Pseudomonadota bacterium
AGATTCCCTTCATGATCATCTCTATGGCCGTTGGAGTAATGGTTATCATGAGTTTTGGTGTCATCCTAGTGGGATCCTTTGTCAAGATTGTGGGAGTGGACAAGACCTTCGTCATAGATCACGTCTTGAATACGCAGTCCAACATCGCGATATGGAACAGTATAAAGATCTCACTGGGTGCCGGCCTGTTCGGTGCTATTGTCGGGACCCTGCTGGCTTATGTGATTATGCGGGGAAAATTTCCCGGAAAGCAATTCATGGAGATGGTAGCCCTTTCCGGATTCGCACTTCCGGGAACGGTTATCGGCGTTGGATACATTATCGCCTTCAACCGCCCCCCGTTTCTTCTGACGGGAACCATCTGGATCCTCATCCTGAATTGTGTGTTTCGATTTCTGGCTGTGGGCGTTGAGGCAGGGATCAGCAAACTACACCAGATCAGCATAGAAATCGAGGAGGCATCGGCAGACCTGGGCGCTGATTTTCTGACGATATTCTTCAAGGTTGTTCTCCCCATCATGTTCTCTGCATTTATCGCAGGGTTCATATACACGTTTATGACGACCATGATGTCCCTCAGCTCGGTGATCTTTCTGGTGACCCCGGGCTTTGATCTGGCATCCGTATATATTTATCTTACTGCCCAATTGGGGGAACTGGGCTTGGCCTCTGCAACAACGATGAAGGTGATCGCCATCGTGGCAATTTCACTGGGAGTTCTTAACATCATTGCAAAGAGGACAGGGCTTGTTGTGAGTAAAAAGCATGGAGCATAGTGTTATAAAAACTCAAGAAACACCCATGGTGGAACTAAAGAATATTTACAAGAGCTTTGGAGATGTGCGTGTCCTCAAGGGGATCTCTGCCGAGATCGACAAGGGCGAGCTGATCACCTTTGTGGGACCGAGCGGATGCGGAAAAACTACGCTCCTTAGGATTGTGGGGGGGTTCACCAAGTCGGATTCCGGACGAGTGGTTCTCGATGGGGAGGATATCAGCGGATTGCCGCCGAATATGCGGGATACCAAAATGGTCTTTCAGAGCTATGCCCTTTTCCCCCATATGACAGTGGCGAAAAATATCGGTTTTGGCCTGAAGCTTGAAAAATGGCCCAAAAAGAAGATTGATACACGCGTAGAGGAGCTTCTTTCACTGGTACACATGGAAGGGCTGGGGGATCGAACCATTGACAGGATAAGCGGCGGACAGCAACAGCGGGTAGCTTTGGCCAGGGCATTAGCCCTCGAGCCCAAGGTACTTCTTTTAGACGAACCCCTCTCCAACCTGGATGCAAACCTCAGGGTGGTCATGCGGGAAGAGATCAAAAGGATTCAGAGACGGCTACAGGTTACCACCATATTCGTCACCCACGACCAGTATGAGGCCATGAGCATTTCGGACCGGCTCCTTGTGCTCCACGATGGGGTCATTCAGCAGATCGGATCTCCTATCGAGATCTACGAACAGCCTGCCAACGAGTTCATCGCCGGCTTTGTCGGGTATGTTAACTTCCTTGAAGGTACCATCGACGCTATAGACAAGGAGGCTCGTACATTGGCCGTTTCAACGGAGTATGGCAAGCTGGAAATAACCCTTGAACAAGATGATATTAAGGCTGGTGATGAAGTCTTGCTTATCCTCCGACCGGAAACCTTGTCCCTTTCACCGTCACACGGAGCGGAGAGGCAGAATACGTTTCATGGCACGGTGGAAAGCCATATGTATGCCGGCAACCTTGCAAAATATACTGTGAAAATCGAAGATAGGATGGTGATCGTTGATCAGTACAATCCAAGAGATTCCGACCACTTCAAGGAAAGGGATAACGTTGCAGTCACAGTTCCTCGAAACATTCATGTATTAAAGAGGGGAGCCCGTAAAGAATAAGATATCGAGCATATCGGTCTCACAAACGATAGTCGATACGTAACCCCCAAACACTGACTTGTATTCCTCATCTCCATTTTTTGTCCACCAGCGCAAACATGGCCTTCTCATACCTACCTTGACCTGATTGGAAAAATCCCCGTCGAGCCATCTTGATAAATATTGTGGGATTTATGATGACCCGCTTAATCTCTCCTTTGACCTGTATTTAACTCCCCTAACGCTCATAATTATCTTCTCTATCCCTGGCCTAATCAGGAAAAAAGAACTCCCAATTCAATAAAACTAGATTATATGGTAAATAAAAATAATTAATTTGACTTATAAAAAAGGGGGACAGTATATTGAGTTCGCCCAAGGAATTGGGAGGGTTGACAAGGAGATTACTATATCGAGGCGTGGGGTGAAACCTTCTGGCCCATTAGGAGGAGATCATGAACAAAGAGGAGATTTTCGAAAAGCTGTCCTCTTCGGTTGTTGAGGCCGACAAGGAAATGGTCAGAAAGGGTGCTCATGAGGTCGTAAATCAGAAAATCGACCCTGTTGAAGCCATCGAAAAAGGGCTCTCAAGGGGGATGGAGATTATCGGCGAACGGTTCAGCAAAGCGGAGGTCTTCCTGCGCGAGCTCTTGATGGCCGCCCAGACATTTGATGCGGCCATGGAGATACTGGAGCCCGAGATCACTGCCCAGAAAAAGGAGGTCACCACCCGGGGAACCATTGTGATGGGAACGGCCAAGGGGGACGTCCATAGTATCGGAAAGGATATCGTGGCCACGCTGTTGAAGACGGGCGGGTTCGATGTCCATGATCTGGGTGTGGACATCTCACCGCTGTCATTCATCGAAGCTGCAGGGAAAACCCGGGCCGATATCATCGCCCTCTCATCGCTCATGACCACTACCATGCCGGGGCAGAAAGAAGTTATAGAAGTACTGAAGGAAATGGGCCTGAGGAATCAATACCGGGTCATCGTAGGGGGAGGGCCGGTCAATCAGCAGTGGGCCGACCAGATCGGGGCGGATGGGTACGGGGAGACGGCAACGGATGCCGTTTCGTTGGCAAGAGATCTTCTCGCCGATTGGAAGAAATAACTGTGAGTCTATTGGAGGAAACGTAGATAATGGCTGGAAATAAGGATACCAGTTGGATTGAGCGATCTTTTGATGTCTTTCCCGGGGGATCCCTGGGGGAGTTCAACTTGCCAAAAGAACTCTCCACCGTTCTCTCCCACGGCAAGGGGTCGAGGATTTACGACGTCTTCGGAAGGGAATACATCGACTATTCCCTGGCCTGGGGGTCCGCGATCCTCGGGCATGCCCACCCCAAGATCGCTGAAGCCGTCACCAGGCAAGTGGAAAAGGCGTTCAATTTTTCCTACGTAACCGAGCAAGCCCTTGAATTGGCGGAGGAAGTCCGGAGAGTCATTCCCTGTGCGGAGAAGGTCCGGTTCGCCGCATCAGGGACGGAGGCCACCATGTATGCGATAAAACTGGCCAAGGCCTCTACGGGTCGGAATAAGATCCTGAAGTTCGAGGGGTCCTACCACGGGGCCCATGACTATGGCGTAATGAGCCTCTTTCCGCAGAGGCTTGTGGAATTTCCCCTCGCACAGCCCACATCTGCGGGAACCTCACAGGCTATCTCCCAGGAAGTTCTTATCGCACCCTTCAATGACCTGGAGAAAACTACTCACATTATCGAACGGCACCGAGATCAACTCGGAGGCGTTATCGTCGAACCCCTCCAGCGGTGCACCCCTCCCGAGGAGGGGTTCCTGGAAGGGCTTCGGGAACTCACAAGGGAAAGGGGGATACCCCTCATATTCGATGAAGTCGTCACCGGATTCCGCCTGGCCTATGGAGGGGCTCAAGAGTACTACGGTGTTACACCGGATCTTGCGGCCTTCGGGAAGGCAATGGGTGGTGGATTCCCCATCGGCGCCTTCTGTGGCAAAGCAGATATCATGGCTTTATGTACCGAGGCAAACCTGGGGTCGGAAAATTATGTCTGGGTCGCCTCTTCAGGGGGTGGAAACCCAGTCTCCATGGCGGCAAGCCTCGCAACCCTCCAGGCGCTGCGAAAGCCCGGGACCTACGAACGGCTGCACGAGCTTGGCAATACCTTGCGGGAGGGGTTGAGGCAAATCCTGCGCGATCAGGGGATTACGGCCCAGGTCATCGGCGATGGCCCGATAGGCCAGGCCATATTTACCGAGGAGAAGGTGGTTGACTACCGATCGGTATTCAGGTCCGATAGGGCAAAAGGGAGGAGGTTCATGCTGGGTCTATTCGAGAAGGGCATATTTCTGAATCCCTTGGGGACGAAGTTGTACATTTCCCTTGCCCATACGGATAACGATATCCATGCATTTCTCGAAAGAAGCCGCGAGGTCTTGGAGACGATGGAGGCATAAAAGAGGGGCAATTGAAATGGTCGATTTCTTGGAGATATGTGAGCGGGCACTGAATGGTCCCATTATGACCGAGAGGGACTTCGACATGAACGTCTTCCTGCCAAAGCTCGGCCAAGTGATCCAACGATACGATATTCGTTACGATCCGAATACTCCCGTGCCATCGGACGATGAGTTGGCGGATCGAGTCTTTCAGGCCGCGGTCGAGTTCTTCAGCGAGGTAGGGGTTTACTGTCAGGATACCAATCGGGTGGTCCGATTCAGCCGGGATGAAATCGAGGAAGGGATTGCGGAACCCTCACCTCCGTGTAAGGTGGGAGAGGGAAAGGAAGCGAAGATCTTCTCGCCCAGGAGACCGGAGGATGGAAGCCCTCCCTGGTGCCACGTTGGCTCCGGTATCGTAGCGTCAACTGAGGAGATTATGACCAATCTCGTTGAGGCATACGGATCTATTCCCAAAGCAGATTCCATCAGCATTTCGGCCCTTGATAGTGTGAGGGGAATCCCTGCCCCTGCCGGGTCCCCTCTGGAGATCTACGCGGCCATTCGATCGGTCAGGTTGGGGCGAGAGGCCCTGAGACGATGTGGCCGTCCCGGCCTGCCCATCATGAACTT
>DAOVGJ010000232.1 GCA_030672465.1 Pseudomonadota bacterium
TTTTGACCGCCACGAAAATGACTGGGGACGAATGTTAAAGACCCAGGACTATCAGAGAATCGGAGAACTGGTCAAGGTGCATTCCCTTCAGAACTGCGGCGGAAGACGGTACGGGCTCTTGGAGGGCGGCTATAATCACGAGGTCCTGGGGGAAAACGTGAGGGCTCTCCTCGAGGGCTTGAAATAGAGGGAATGTTGCCTAAATTCCCTTTCGCTCCCTGAAAAAACTTTTTGACCATTCTAAGGATTGCTTCACTGCATGACTGCAGCACTGCAACACTGCAGAACCGCAACTCGCTCAGAGCCCCTTCATGTCCTTTTCCGGAAAGGCCCCATACTTGGTTTGACCTACCCCAGTGAGAGCTACATCTACCATTGATTCAACTCCCTCATTGCTATTTTTCCTCTAAATCGGGGTCCCTTTTTTCTAAAAGAAGCCGGAAAGTCCTTCCTCGTGATCCTTCGAAGTGAAGATAAGACATTGGCCAAGGACCATGAGCTCAATATCCGAAGGGTTGCCATTTTTACCTCAACGTTCCTATATAGCTCGTAGTCAATTGCCTCTTCCTCACCAGGGGGTTGGAATAATCCGGCAGGAGCATGGGAGAAACCTGATCGTTGTCGATTTCCGCCTCTTCCAGTTCCCGGTGATATGATCGGACGTGCTCCAGGGTCAAACTCCCCTCCCTCGCCCCCTCGCGGGCATATACGGACGCATTTCTCCCCGCTATCCTTCCGAAAATCAACACATCCATGAGGGAATTGCCCGCGAGTCGATTCTCGCCGTGAACACCCCCTCCTACCTCCCCGGCAATGTACAATCCTGGAACAGAGCTCTTGCATTCCTCGTTATATTCCAAGCCTCCGTTTTGATAGTGAAGGGTAGGGTAGGTGAGCATGGGCTCCTTTGAGATATCTATTTCGTATCGCTTAAAGACGGTGTACTTTCCCACGAAGTCTCTCTGAACCGTGCCCTCCCCGTACATGATATCGATCATGGGGGAATCCAACCATATCCCAACCTTCCCGGTGGGTGTTGGAACGCCCTTGCCCCTATCCGTACACTCCCGAATAATGCATGCCACCTCCACATCCCTCGGCTCCCGCTCGAAGACAAACTGCTCCCCATGGATATTGACCAGGTTCGCCCCCGCCCCCCTGAACTTCTCCGTGATCAAGAGACCCTCGGCCTGCTCCGGGAAGACCGCCCCCGTTGGGTGAAACTGGGCGGCATGCAAGAAACAAAGGCCCACCCCAGCCCGATATGCCATTACCAATCCATCCCCGGTAGCGCCGTAATGATTTGTGGTCATAAACCCCCTCAAATGGAGCCGACCAGATCCCCCGGTAGCCATCACCACGGCCTTGGCCTTTATGGCGAAGTACTCCTCCGTCTCGAGGTTATAGAGCAATGCTCCCGCACAATGGCCATGTTCGTTCAGTACCAACTCAATCACTGGGACAAACTCCAAGACCCTTATATCCTCGGCCCGGTTCATCGCCTCATCCCGGAGCGTCCTCATGATCTCCGCACCCGTGATATCCGAGGCGAAATGAACCCTTTTACGGGAAGTTCCACCCAGGTGAACCAACTGAAAGCTCCCATCGGGGTTCTTGTCCAGCATTACCCCCAGGCCTTCAAGCCATCGGATCACCGTGGGGGCATCGGTGACGAGGCGATAGACCAGCTGAGGAATGTTCTTAAAGTGCCCTCCACCCATGGTATCCAAATAGTGGTAGAATGGAGAATCCTTGCCCACCCTTTCCGCGGCCTGGATTCCCCCTTCTGCCATCATGGTGTTGGCATCACCGTGTCGGAACTTGTTGGCGATGATGACCCTCGCCCCATGTTCCTGGGCCAACAGTGCGGCAGCCGTACCAGCCCCTCCCCCACCAATGACCAACACGTCTGTCTCATAAGCGATCTTCGAGAGATCAATGGTGTCGGGATCGATCCGGCTCTTGGCCTCCAGGAGATCGACAATTTTATGGTAAACGGCATAGCCCTTGTTGGGCCCAACTCGAATCTCCCTCCTGGATTCCGCTTGATAATCGGGATGATATGCCCTTAACCGCTCCTCCCTCTCCGCCAGGGTAAGGGAGGGGAACTCCTCTCCCCTGGCCTTTCGCTCCAACCTTCTCGGCCTGGTTTCCTCCACCTTCTTTATCCATTGCCTCAATTCAGGTGTGTACCCCATAACCCCTTCCCATTGCCCCAGCTTATCCGATAATCTCCATCAAAATCCCGTGCCTATTGGGTTTCCCCGAAAAGGGTGACTATCCGCAACATCCAATATTGAATTAATTATATCTCAAATGGCAAACTGTCGAGCAGTTTTCGTTCCAAATAATGGATAGCCTGTCGAGAAATTACAGAGTTAGCCGAAATCCTTCAACCTTTTTCCCGAAACGAGATATGAAATCCAGCCATGGAACCCGGGCAACACCCAGTAGGCACCTGACTTCATGACGGACGGATGTAAAGCCCTTTTAAGAAGGGGATCGGTTGGCAGAGACGAACTTCTCGATGGCTTCAAAATATTGATCCATTCCCACCACCATCAGGTCGTTGTGATTGGCATTGGGAATGATCACCAGCTCCTTCTCCTTCGCTCCCGAGGCCTTGTGGAGCTGAATCCCCTCATCCAGGGGAATAATATGGTCGTATTGGGAATGGATGATGAGGGTGGGAATGGAAATTGCCTGGATCTTTTTGAGGTTGAAGGACCCTCTTTCTTCCCTCGCCCCCTTGATGGAGACGCCAAATCGTGATAGGAGCCCGAAGGCATCGGCAAAACCGCTCTCAACTATCAACCCTTCCACTTCCGCCTGGTAGTGGAAGGCTAGTTCAATGGCCGATGCGCTTCCGAGGGAACGGCCCATCAAAAAGAGGGATTCCTTTGCTTCCCTTTCCCTGAGAATCTCCCTAAAACCCTGGAGAACCTTATGGGCATCGCGAATCATGCTCGTCGCGGTGGGATGTCCTCCGCTCATGCCATATCCCCGATAGTCGGCCACAAAAAGGTTGATCTTCCTCCGGTTGTATTGGGGGGCAATGGGATCGTAGTCGCTGGCGATCTCTCCGTTGCCATGGAAATAGAGGATGTTTGGGGAATCCGTATCGACCCAGTAGAACCTGCATCCGATGGATATGCCCTCATCCACTTCAATAAAATGGACCGATGCATTGGAAGTCGAGGAACTCTCCCCAAAATCCCTCCGAGGGTAGAACATGATCTGGAGCACATGGGGCTGGTCGAAAATCGAAAGGTCACTCTCATCTTTTTCCATGACAATGCGCCTCCGAGGTTGGTCGTTTCACTGAAAAAAGCACTGTCCCGAGATGGGATTGCCTCCTTAAGTCATTCACCCTTCTGGTACTTGTTTAGCCAAAGGGGGTTTTGCTATGCTTAACCGTATCCCATAAATTTCGCAAGGAATAGTAGTAAAAAAGTACTAATGAATTCAAGGGGTGATGGAGGCGATGGGACGGAAATCAAAAAAGGCAGGAAATTACAAGAGAATCCACCGGATGTCAATTGAGCATCCAGAGCAATTCTGGAGACGGGCTTCGGAAAACCTCCACTGGTTCAAGGAGTTCGAGAGAGTTCT
>DAOVGJ010000018.1 GCA_030672465.1 Pseudomonadota bacterium
CTCTCTCAAAGGCCTGGGGAGTGGCCAGATCCTCTGCCCGATATCGCCTCCAGAGCCCATTGGCTCCCCGAAAGGTGGGCACCCCACTCTCGGCCGAAATACCGGCCCCGGTTATCACCACGAGCCTCTTCGCCCTCCTGAACCTCTCGATCATCCTATGGGAAAACACCTACCCTCCTCCGTTTACAGCGCCTCTGCTTCGGATGTTTAATGAAAATCCTCGGGCTGGTCTTCGGGGAATCCACCGCGGTCACCATCGCCGGAGCCCATCGGCCCCTTTCCCCTTGGAATAATGCGCATGGGGGTCTCCAATAGCCTCCTCACGATCCCTATCAGCCCCCTTTCCATGGATTTTAGGGGTATATGTTTCACCTTCGGATTGGAAAAATCCCCCTTCACCTCCACATAGTAGCAGATGATGGACTCGTCCTCTCCCGCGAGAATCCTTCCGACCAGGGGCACCTTGCTCACGATCGTGTCGACGGTCCCCATGGGATGGAGGCCAACGGTGAAATCAAGGGCCTCACGTGCGATGTCCGCCTCCCCGATGATGGTTCTCCTCATGGCATCGCTGTCCACCACGAGGTTCTCCGTCCTGGCGATCCCCTTGGCGATCCCAATCTCCCCGGTGATGGTATTATAGGGAAGGCCTTCGCCGGTCAGCTCCGGGAGTTTCCCCTTGAACAACTGGGAGACATTGAACAAAGAGAAGACCTTGGAGAGGATACGAAAACGCCGAATCCTCCCCTTCTCCATCCTTACCCTTAGGTTCCCCTCAAGGGATCTCCTCAGGCCCTCCCCGTTACGGCCCCTTCCCACCAGGCTCCCCCACAGGTTGAATACCCCGGTAATCCAGACCCGCTCCTGCAAGTCAAAATCCCTGAAGAACCGACCGGCATTCACATGGCTCAACGTGGTGTTCAACGCAAAGGCCAATCCACCCTCATTGCCCAGATCCACCCACGCCGTCAGGTCTCCCTCCCCCCCCTTCACCTCGAAATTGAATCTCTCCAGGTTAAGCCTGCCTTGGGCCAGGCTGATTTGGGCGGTGAGGTTGGAAAAGACCGTATAGCGCCATTTTCCCTCCTCTACCCGAAGAGCGATTCGCCCAAACTCGGGAAGGGTGATTCCGGTTCTCCAAATCCATTCCCCCTCCCCCCCCTTTTTGAGCCTAAAATCCCCTATGTCAAGGTTTGGGGCCCGGATACGCAGGTCGATCCTCGACCGTTCCCATCGGAGGTAGTCCCGGACGGATCCCTCGATTCTCACATATGACCCCTTTAATCGGGTCTCCACGTTCGAAAACCGGATCACCTTCTGGGTAAAATCGATGTATCCCTTGACAAAACGTACCGGGGAAACCATCCGATGCAGTCGAAAGACTGCTTTTCCCAGGCTCACCCTTCCCTTATAACTCATTCCCTTGAACCCACTGCCCCTTTCGGTGAGCTCGAGGGTTATCGTGGCCCCGCCTGATATATCCGAGAATGGGGCCATGGCCTGAGAAATCCGGGGCGAAATCCAGGGAAGGATGCGGGAAAAGCATTCACTCAAATCCAACTCCCCCCGCAGGCTGAGGTTTAGCCGCTCCCGGCCTGGCTTCCCAAGCCAGGGGTTTCCCACCTGCCCATTGACCCAAATGGCCGAGCTCCCCACCTTCCCCCTGAGCCCGATAAGACGAAACCGATCGTTCGAGAAGACGACTTTACCCGAAACAGCCGCAACCGGGAGGCCAACCCCCTTAATGGAGATGTCAACTCCCTTAAGAACCAGGTGACCGTTGTAGCTCAACCCCGATGGCTCCGAAAGTTTTCCCGCTACCGTGAGCCGGAGATTTCCTCTCCCAGAGATATCCCCTATCGAAATCCCCTTCCCGAGGAATGATCCCCGCTTGGCGATGTCCATAATCCCTTCCACATCAATCTCCCCGTCGAGGGCGAGATTCAGGTGGGGAGAGGAGTAGATTCGGGAGATAATTATCTCAGAGGCATTGAGACTCGAACGCCCATAAGATCCCTTCATATCCTGGAACCTCAGGGACCCCTTCTCCAAAATGGCCCACCCAGAGATGTCTTCAACGGGGTGGAAAGGCCTGGCGAAGGGATAGGTGATGCCCTCCAGTCGCATCTTCCCATAGATGAGATCCGCCTTCTTCGGGTCTTCCAGCATGGAAAAACCCTCGATGGGCCCCTCAATCCGGAGGGATACGATCCTCCCTCTTCCCCGGCGAGTAACCTCCCCCATAAGCTTCCCGAAACCAGGGGAAAGGATCCTAAAGGGGATATACTTGGCGATCCCATCGAACGGAAAAGAACCGGTGGCGGCGAAGGCCTCAATCCGTCTCCGCGGGGATTTGATCTCAGTAATGGCGCACCTTCCCCTTATTTCGATTTCAGGGAGCCTGAGGGAGACGTCCGAGATAATCAAGCTCTTCCTCTTCATCCTCATATCATAATCGACGACAAACTCCCGGGGTTTCAATACGGTATCGAAGACTTGCGGATAGTCGAGGTCCACATCCTTTACCCGGATCTGCCCCCAGGATCGAAAGAGCCCCGAGAAATCCCCTTCGTAATGCGCATGGATATCCAGAAATCCCCCGATCCCCTTCATGGGGATGTGGGGCCCATAGTAAGGCCAGAAGGGAAGGGGATTTACATTTTTTGCCCGCACCTCCGCGGCGATTCGTATTTTGGACCACACAAGGGGATCCGGGAGGGGATGGAGCTTGCCGGCAATCTTAACGCGACCATTGGGGCCTTTGGGATTGGGTTGCCGCGCCTGCACGCGAAAAGCGATAGGGGCGTCCGTGGATATTGACTTGAACTCGATGTGTATGTTCTCTATCCCTACGGTAGTAGGCCCAGATGCTAGGAAGTCGTCGAAGAAATGGACGCTCCCCTTGCGAACCTTAATGTCTCCGCCGGTAAAGGAGGATATAAGGCCCAGTATATGGGGATACTCCCTTTCGCCTTTGGGCTTCGATCCCTTCCCCTTGGCCCAAAAATTAACATTTCCCTCCCGGCTTCGACGGAGACAAACGGAGGGCCGCTCGATGATGAGCGACTTCCACCTCAACTGCCTCCTTAAGAGGGGAAGGACTTTCATCTGGAGGATCAAGCCCTTGGCCCGGATAAAATCGGATTTTCCATCCCAATCCTTGATGACGAGATCCTCAAACTCGATTCCGATTCCGCCCAGGAAGCGCAAGCTGGCCCGACGGATCCGTACATCCCTGCCCGTAGCCCTTCTCAGCCGAGCCTCGATAACTCCCTTATAGCGTTGGGGGAGCGCAATGGATCTCAAAAGAAGGATTGATCCAGCAAATATGGCGATGAGGATCCCCGCAATGAGCCAAAAAAGAACCCTTCTTCTTATCCTCTTCACCTTCCACCTCCCCATCGGGGATCAAACAGCCCTCGCTAGGGTAAAGATGTCAACCTCCTTCGCCCCGGCCTTCAACAATTCCCTTGCACATTCATTGACCGTCGACCCGGTGGTCATCACATCATCGATCAACAGGACCCTCTTCCCTCGTACCCTTCCTCGATCCACCACGGCAAAGGAGCCCTTTACATTCGCCTCCCTTTCCTTTGGGCTCAAATGGATTTGGGGAGCAGACCATCTCGCTTTCTTCAAGACGAATCCCGTGCAGGAAACCCCCTCCCTCCTCCCGACCGCCCTCCCCAATAGCAAGGCCTGATTGAACCCCCTCTCCCTCAGCCGCTTTGGGTGCAATGGAACCGGCACCAGAAGATCGTATGAGCCATAGTCAATAAATGGATAACCCCTATCCAAGAGCCCGACCAAGGGCTTGGCCAGAAAGGCCTTGCCCCCATATTTCAACAGGTGAATCGCATCCCGCATCGTTCCCTCGTAGAGCCCCAGGGCCCTGGCCGAGCCGAAATGCCATTGCCTTTGAATGCATACCCCACAAAAATGGTCTTCCCCCGCCTCCATAGGGAAGGGAAGGCCGCACTTCGGACAAATGGGCGGTGAAGCGAAACGGATAGTACGGAGACAACCCGGGCATATTTCTCCCTCATCATCTTCTGCCAAGGGGATACCACAGAAAGCGCAAAGCGGAGGGAAGATCAGATCGATCAACCCTTTGACAATCCCTTCCATCTCCCTCCATGGGGAAGGGGTTTCTCTTTTGTTATTTCAAACTGGCTGCCCTTCCCCATTCAACCTGTTTATGGGATTCTGAATGAAATCGAGTGTCTTGTCAATCACATCGAAAAAGGAAGGGAGAGAACCCTTGGAGCTTTCCCTTTTAAGCCGGTACTGATTCGTTGTGGTTCCTGGTTTTGTTCCCGCTGGCGTCCTCGCCATTGAGTAACAGTTTTCAACAAAGTCCCTTTTTTCCTTTTTCTTTTTTCTCCTTTTCGGAGCGTCAACGGCCTCTGGAGTGGCAGTGAGGACACTGGGGAATGGGGATTACCAACGGCAAAAAAAAGTAACACGAACGTAGCAGATTGAGAAGATGAGAGGAAAGATTGGGAGATAAGTGTTTATTTGAATCGCAATTAATCAATTTTGACCTGGGATGCTGGGTTTCGAATACAGTTAGTTATCGCTCCCCCCGCAAGTTCGAGATAGGTGTCTGCGAAAAGGGACCAGCACGGATAGAAGATCGTTCGAGGCAGATGAAAGCTGGCGTCTCAGGAAGCCGCCAGCTCCATCGGCTACCAAAGGAGGAACTCACGTGGATCTCTAAAACGAAAAAGCGAAAAAAGGAGCTTGACAACAAGCGCCCTCATAGAAACAACAATCCCTCACTGGCCCAATGTGTGCTATATCAAAAAGAGACAGGTTCAGTTTCTTAGGAGAGACCTTGAGGCCCTATCCCGATTGAGGGTGTAGTCTTCACTTAATCGAGCTCTGAAAGCCGCTTGGCACATTCTTCGGCAACCGTGCTATCAGGCGAATCTTCGC
>DAOVGJ010000115.1 GCA_030672465.1 Pseudomonadota bacterium
GAGATATTGGTTGAGGGGGTGAGCAAGGGTGGGAAAGAGGAGATGACCGGGAGGACGAGTTCGAATAAGGTTGTCAATTTTAAGGGAAGCCCTGAATTGATCGGTCAACTGGTGAAGGTGAGGATAGAGGAGGGACACGCGAATTCCTTGAGAGGAAAGATCATTTAAAGGGGAGGAGATCATGTTAAAGGAGGTAAGGGTTTCAGGTTTGAGTATTGACCCAATTACCCATACACCCATCGTGCTCTTGAAGGACAAGGAGAGCCATGAGGTCATTCCCATATGGATTGGATTGCTCGAGGCGAGTTCCATTGCTACCCAGTTGGAAGATATCAAGCTCGCCAGGCCTATGACCCATGATCTGATGAAGAACATTTTGGATCAACTGGACGTGGTCGTGGAGAGAGTCGAGGTGAACGACCTCCGGAATAATACCTTCTATGCGATTATCCATTTGAACTGGAACGGAGTAGATCTTACCATGGACGCGCGCCCCAGCGATGCCATCGCCATTGCCTTGAGGACGAAATCTCCCATCTTTGTTCACCAACAGGTCATCGAAAAGTCGAGGAAGATAGATTTGGCTAAACGGGAAGAAGGTGAGGGGGTATCCGATGAAAAATTGGAGGATATCCTCAAGGATCTTTCCCCTGAGGACTTTGGGAAATATAAGATGTAGGGAGATGGTGGACTTGCTCCGTTACCCAGATGGAAAGAGGCCTCCCCTCTAACCCGCCTTTTCCCCCATCCCTTCTTCTCCTCCTAAACATGGTTATCGATCGAGCACCCCTCCAAAGGGTGAACCAATCTCTCCATTGTACGTTGTTGGGCTGAAGCCGCCTTTTGCTTTTGCTTCGCCTTGACGTTTCTGATAGCAATTGGTATGAGTTGCGGGGTTCGTAGGAGCCTCCCGAGGTTTGCGGGGAGCGATATGGCGAGGAGAATCGTTATCGCCATCGATGGGCCATCGGGATCGGGAAAGAGCACCGTGGGAAGGCGGTTGGCGGAAAGGCTTGGATATCGTTACCTTGATACCGGGGCTACGTATCGAGTGGCTGCGTTGAGGGCCGAAGAGCTCTCCATTGATATCGATGATGAGGACAAGCTGGCCAGGGTATGTTCGGATATGGAAATTTTGTTCGTCCAAGATGGGAATGAAATCAAAACCTTTTGCAACGGCAAGGATGTGAGCGAGGCCATCCGGAAACCCGAAATCAGCTCATTGGCTTCAGAGATTTCCACGAAAAAGGCCGTCAGGGACATCCTGGTCGAGATGCAGCGGAGGATGGGAGCCGAGGGTGGGGTTGTGGCGGAGGGAAGGGACATTGGAACGGTAGTCTTTTCAGGGGCCGAATTGAAATTTTTTCTCGATGCGACGCCGGAGGAGAGGGGAAAGAGGAGGTTTAATGAACTCATGGAAAAGGGAATACGGGTGAGCCTTGAAGAAACCATTGCCGAGATGAGGAGAAGGGATCAGCGGGACCGGAGGAGGGAATTAGCGCCGCTGCGGAAAGCCGAGGACACCCTGGTTATCGATTCAACCCATATGACCATCGATGAGGTGGTGGAGAAGATGTTCAAGGAGGCACGCCGCCGAATTTCTCAAGGGGGGGATTGCTAACATCAAAATACCTCGTTCACGCTTATGGGAGGGAACTCCTTTTGGAAGTGATCCTTGCAAAGCATGCTGGTGTTTGTTTTGGTGTTCAGAGGGCTATTGATATGGCCTTCAAGGCGGCCCGAAGGTATCGGAATCACGTATATACCATAGGGTCCCTCATTCACAATCCTCAGGTAGTCGAGCAGTTGAGGGAGGCCGGGGTCACCGTTAAGGAGGGAATAGATGATATTGCTGCGGGGACAGTCATCTTTCGATCTCATGGTGTTCCCTTCCATTTGGCTGAGAGGGCTCGGGAGAAAGGGCTCCGAATCGTCGACGCCACGTGCCCGTTCGTGAAAAGGGCGCATAAATTTGCTCGAATTTTGGGCCGGAAGGGGTATTTGGTTATCCTTGTGGGGGACAAATCACATCCGGAAGTGAAGAGCCTCAAAAGCTATGTCGAGGGTGAAGCCATGGTGGTGAGCTCCCCGATGGAATTGGCGGATTGGGCGGGAGGGGAGAAAGTTGGCGTGGTAGCTCAAACGACCCAGTCCCTGGAAAATTTTCGTGAGATTGTTGCTCTTTGCCTGGAAAAAGCAAGGGAAATCAGGGCCTATAATACCATCTGTGATGCCACGGCCTTACGCCAAGAGGAGGCCCTCGATTTGGCTCACAAGGTCGACTGCATGATCGTCATAGGGGGACATAACAGTGCCAATACAAAAAGGTTGGCGGAAATCTGCCGACGGATTCTAGGTGATTCGCACCATGTCGAACGGGTTGAGGAATTGAACCCATCATGGTTCAGGGGAAAGGAGAGGATCGGGGTTGTTGGCGGGGCTTCGACGCCGAGCTGGGTCATCGAGGAGATCACCGAAGGAATCCGTCGCATTACCTCGCACGGTTCACAAGGATGAGCGACTTTAAGGGTTTGTTTTTTTTGGGATAGTGTGCTATATAGTATTGCGCATTTTAAAAAATTTCTTCGAGGGGGTTTAGGGTTTTATGGAGGAGAATAAGACGCGAGACATTAAGGAAGCCAGCGAGGGTCTTGAAGGGGATAATGAGCGTGGGGAAGAGGAGGCGGGGGTCGAAGTCGAAGACTTCAAGAAGCTTTATGAGGCATCTTTAAAGAGCATTGAAGAGGGCGATATCCTGAAGGGGATTGTAGTGGCCGTTGACCCGGAGTATGTCACCATCGATATCGGCTATAAATCGGAGGGTCAAATCACCATCACCGAATTTAAGGATAAGGACGGAAATGTCGGGGTTAGAGTAGGCGATGAAATAGATGTACTCTTGGAGAAGAAAGAGGACGATAATGGTTTGATCACGCTTTCCAAGGAAAAGGCGGATAAGCTCAAGGCGTGGAGAAGCGTTAGCAAGGCCTTCCGAGAGGGAGAGATTGTCGACGGCACGATTACCTCCAGAATAAGGGGCGGATTGACCGTGGACATTGGCATCAATGCATTTCTTCCCGGTTCCCAAGTCGATATCCGCCCGGTCCGGAATTT
>DAOVGJ010000103.1 GCA_030672465.1 Pseudomonadota bacterium
TGATTCATCTCTCCAACCCTTTTCTCCGCTCCCTTCTGCCCAAGACCTCCATTTGGGCTCCAGGATTTATGTATCAGAAGGGTTTTCAAAAAGCAAGCCACCGTAGGCAACGGAATTATTAGAAACGCAAAAACTCACGAGATTGAGCTCCCTTTTCGGAGATCTCGGATTCTCTTATTGACAAGTTCCCGTGGGTTTATATAGTAAGGGAGATAAGGCTATCACATTGTATATGAGGGAAATCGGCGATCCAAAGATGACGGCTTCGTAAAAAGTCATAAATCAGACGGCACAGTAAAAAGCTCCAGATGCAAGGCGCGCGAATCTTTAGGAATGAGGCGTACTTACCAGTACGCCGCAGTGACTAAAGATGAAGCGTAACGCAGCCCTTCGGCTTTGCTCAGGGCCATGAGCCTGTCGAATGGCAGATGGACTTTTTACGAAGCCGTCAAAGATAGATGGGGAGACATTCCATGGAAAGGGTAATTAACCGATCTTTCCTCGAATTAGTCCGGGGCGATATTACCGAAATGGAGACTGACGCCATCGTCAATGCGGCAAATGCTCAGCTAGCATTGGGTGGGGGTGTAGCGGGTGCGATAAGAAGGAAGGGGGGGCCTGCTATTCAGGAGGAGTGTAACCGGATTGGTGGAACCCATGTGGGCGACGCGGCCATCACGACGGGGGGTAATCTGAAGGCAAAACACGTCATTCACGCAGTGGGCCCTCGCATGGGGGAGGAAGATGAGGACAGAAAATTGAAAGATGCCACCTTGAACAGCCTCAAAATTGCCGACCAACATCACCTTGAGAGCATCAGCTTCCCGGCTATCAGCACGGGGATATTCGGATATCCATTGGACCGATGTGCGCGGATTATGCTTTCAACGGCCATCGAATACCTAAAGGGAGAGACCGGTTTGCGCCGAGTCGTTTTCTGCCGTTACGGGGAAGAGGGTTTTTCGGCCTTCGCGGATGAGTTAAAAAGACAAAGGGAGGAGTGACGAAAATTTTTATGGAAGGCCAATTGAAAAACCCGCTGACTAAGGGGGTGGTATGAGAAAGAAGAGAGAGGATAAAATTATCGAGGAGCATATCGAGAAAAAAGTCAAACCGGTCTTGAAAAAGGAATATCTCAATCTCTCGCACACCTTTTCCCTGCTGAGCAAAGAACCCAACTATGCCTTTCAAACCCTCTTCATCCTCATCTTTATGGCTCCGCTTCTGATGGGGAAAAGGGAGACCTGTAAGAGAAATTTGATCATGCTGAAGGAGCTGGTGGATGGGCTGGAGGCCCTGTCCGGAAAAAGCCAGAGAACACGGAAAATAATCGACGCCTTTTATGAGGAGTTCGATTCGGTCATTTTAAAGCTGAACAAGATTCACCAACTCTACGATATCGAGATGGATCTCTCCGTGCTGAAGGAAGTGCCCGTCAAGATGCCTTTTGGGAAGCGATAAGGGACATAGTTTTACGGGAACCATCGCGTGATATTGGCGGGATTCTCCCTGGATGATTTAAATCGATTGACGGGGTTTTCCCAATCCGGATACCCAAGGGCTACTCCGAGGATTACCTCCTTACCCTCCGGAATATTGAGCTGATCCTTGATATCATCCTCGAAGGCTGTGATAATTCCAATGGGGCAGGTCCCAAGGCCATGGGCATGGGCAGCGAGAACCAAGTATCCCAAGGCTGCCCCAATACATACCGAACGGGTTATAGGGAAGGCTCGATCCATGCTGATAATGATTGCCGTCGGGGCCCCGTAGAAGTCGAAACTTCCCTCGTTTATGAAATCCTCAAAGGAAACCCCCAATTGGTCAACATACGGCTTCATCTCCTGAAATAATTTTCTCCGTCTCCCATCCACCTCCGGAGGGAGAGGCCTCGTCGTTTTCGGGCTACAAGAGACCCTTTTTTCGCCATAGGCCTTCAGAAGACGGCGGCAGAGTCTCTCCTTTTCCTTACCACCAACGACTGTGAACTCCCAGGGCTGAAGGTTAATGGCGGAAGGGGCTTTCATGGCTAATTGTAAAGTATTTTCGATCATCTCCTTGGGAACCGGATCCGGTTTGAAGGCCCGTATGCTCTTTCTTCCCCCGATGGCCTCGATCAAATCCATATTCCTGCCTCCGCTTTTAGATCCCGAAATTAATGTATACCCTTACATTCCCCTTGGCAACCCCCATTGCTCCAGAACATTAGGTTCTGGGGAAAAGATAAATCAGGAAACCGCTCTGACAGAGATCTCTGAAAACGTACTTGACAAAAAGGGGGGTTTTCTTTTTTATATCAAGGAATCTTTCCCCCCAAAGGGACTCAGTGCTTCAAACCACAAATCCCCAAAATGTTCGTCCTCGAACTTATGAATCGAAGGAGTGAAGTATGATACGGTTTAGGGTATGGTTCAGGTGTGCTGCTATGCATGATCCTGTCAGTCCAATTGTGGTTAAACCGGCCCTCATTGGATGGGATGCCAAGGAGAGGAATGTTGACCTTCGGATCGAGAGGGCATTCACTGGTGAAGAATTGGTGAAGAGGATGAGAGGATGGATTACCGCAGATCCTTCCCGTGTAATCGAAGTCATTGGTCAGTATGGTAGGCTCAAGGTTTTGGACGATCGGGATTTGGTGGTCGATCTTGAGGATGAGAAAGGTTTTGAAGAACTTCAGGGCGAGCTCCGAGAACAATTTGGCAGTGAGGTTGATTTAGAACCCTACACCTCATAGCCGCAGTCGACCCTGCTCGAGGGCATCTGGTTGTCTTTTCCCCGGTGATGTGATACCGTTTTCAACGGACGCGGATCCGCTGTGTCATAATTGGGAATCTGAAATCGGCCAAGAGATTTTTGGGATCTGGAGGAATGGGGTAGTTTAATACCCCAGGATAGGGGGGGTGACCATGGGAAATATCGTCAAATTTGACGAATGCATGGAGGCGGAGAAAAAGAAACGTAAAGTGGAAAAGATCAAGAAGTTGACCGTCATTAAAAAAATCTTTGAATGCACGAAATGCGCCCTCAAGTGTACCCGTTGTGGAACACAGGTTGCCGTTTCCCAGTCATCATCCTATTCAAGGGAAGTACCTTACCGATTTTGCATGAGTTGTGAGGACGAGTTTAGGGATTTTCTGGATAAGAAGAGGGGCACGGATCGCAAGGAACTCTATTGGCATAACCGCGAGTGGATAGCCACGTGGGAGGCATGGATCGAATATCAGAAGGCTATTAAGAGATACGAAAATTCCAACGAATTTAAACAGTTATTGAATGAGCTGATGCGGGGGTTGGAGTAAAACGGAGATGTGGAATGTATCTCCTTCGTCGTTCTTCCAATCCCGTTGCTGACATTAACAGGAGAAACCCCCTCTATCCTCCTTTGATATGACATCCCCTGCACGTGGTTGGTCCGGTTTTCTTACCCTCGGCTTTGAACTTTCGATGGCATCCCTTGTAACAATTCTTATGGAAAGTATCCTTCAGGTCATCATGACAGGATAAGCATTTATTGAACCCACCTTCCATTTCCAAGTGGTGGCAGGCATCGCAATCGAAACCGTAATCTTCGGTATGCTTCGTGTGGGTAAAGGTCACCTTTCCCCATGCGGTCTTCTCGGCATAGTAGACCGTCTCGGGGGGTTCTGTCTCTGGCTCTGCTACCTCTTCGGCGACCTTCGGCTTTTCCTTCATCACAACAGGGCTCGCCCCAAACTTTCGGATCATTTCCCTCTTCGGTGGGGCCTCCGGCAGCCCAAAGATGGATGTCCACGCAATCCCTATGGCGAACATGCAACAAAGAATGACGATACTCCTACTCATTTCACTTCGCCTCTCTTATCATTTTCCCATGGTTTTACAGGCCCATTGAAGTGATGGTTATTTCCGTCTTTGTGGAGAATAAAATATACCTGAATACAGTTCCGAAGTAAACAAAAAAAGGAAATGGCAATGATTCTTATCACCTTTCCCTCTAACCTTCCCAACCAAATGATTGAATGGGATCTTATCTGCCGAACCTCCTTTCCCGCTGTTGATAACTTCTTATGGCCCTCAAAAAATCGATTTTTCGAAAGGCAGGCCAGTAGACATCGCAGAAGCAAAATTCGCTATAGGCGCTCTGCCATAATAAAAACCCACTCATCCTAATCTCACCGCTTGTCCTTATGATGAGGTCAGGGTCTGGGAGATCTAAGGTATATAGATGCCTGCCTATCTCATCAGGGGTTACGTGTTCTATGATGTCCTCCAATGATACCCCATTGCTCAACTTTTTCCTAACCAGATCCTTAAGGGCGTCAGCTATCTCCTGGCGCCCTCCATAGCCCAAAGCGATATTGAGGGAAAAGTTCTCATAGTCCCGGGTAGCTTCTTCGGCTTCTTTGATCACCCTTCGGGTCGTTTCAGGGAGAAGGTCCATCTTACCGATGGCCTTGATCTTCATTCTCCTTTTATGGGTGAGGGGATCTTGGGCGAGCTGTTGAATCTTCCATTCGATAACCTGCAGTAATTCCTTCACCTCTTCACGGGATCTGGATACATTTTCCGTGGAAAATACCCAGACGGTGGTATTGCGAATTTTCAATTCCTCACACCAAGATAAGACCTCATCGAGCTTGTCCGCGCCCATTCTGTGGCCTTCGGTGACGGTCTTTAACCCCTTTTCAAGGGCAAATCTTCGATTTCCATCCAAAATGAGCCCGACGTGACGTGGCGAAGGTATGTTCTTCACCTCCGATAGGAGTTTTTTTTCGTATAAGCGGTAAATTAGGTCTTTGATAGGCTTCATTTTTCCTTATCTTTATTGTAGCACCTTTTCCCGAAGTGTAAATGCATTTTTCCCCCTGAGAATCCGTTGAGGAATGTATGGGGCTCTCATTTCGTGGGGTAGGGAGTTGCCGAGGGGCCTTTTTGATTGCTTCGAACTGAGGTAAAATGCATGTATGCTGGATCCACAAAGGAGGGGTAACACAATGGGCCTTTTTGGAGATAGAGAAGAAATGTACGAAATTTATGCTGCCCTCTTCGATCTATTGGGGAGGGATTCTCAGATAGGCCTCAGGCTGGCGAATGCTGGGGTGGTGATCCAGTTTAGATTGAGCGATCCTGACGGTATTATGACCCTCAATATGAGAGACAAACCCATGCGAAGTGGAATGTATGTGGATTATATCCTCGGGGAATGTGATATTGAACCAGACGTGGTCTTCGAGACTTCCTCCGACTTGAGTAATCGATTTCTCCAGGGAAAAGTCAATATTATACAGGCATTGATAAAGCACCAAATCAGGGTAAAAGGGAGGATGGGAAAGGTCCTCATACTTATGCAACTAATCAAGCCAGTCTTCGAAATATACCCGAGGTTGCTGAGAGAGAAAGGTTGGGATCATTTATTAGCATGAATCATCTTCTCAAGGATGGGATTTTATCCGGAGCTTACCGAGTTTTTAGAAATGTGAGGAAGCTTTAGGGAGAACTCCGAAAAACTGGGAAATGGAGCTCTGAGCGAGTTGCGGTTCTGCAGTGTTGCAGTGCTGCAGTCATGCAGTGGAGCGAACTTTGACGGCTTCGTAAAAAGTCCATCTGCCATTCGACAAGCTCATGGCCCTGAGTAAAGTCGAAGGGCCGTTCGACATGCTCACGGCCCTGAGCAAAGCCGAAGGGCGGCGTTGCGCTTCATCTTTAGTCACTGCGGCGTACTGGTAAGTACGCCTCATTCCTAAAGATTTGCGCGCCTTGCATCTGGAGCTTTTTACTTTGCCGTCCCATTTTTGACTTTTTACGAGTTCATCAACTTTAGAATGGTCGAAAAAATATTTTTAAACAGCGAAAAGCGACTTTTTCAGAGATCTCGTAGGATTTTCAGGGATAAGGGAGTACTCAGCAAGCTCCAGAGATTTTCACTGGAGTTTCCTGACTTATATTGACATTATTTTTGTAACCTGTTGATTATAGGACATTTTTTATCTTTGATAAGTGAACACCATTGTCCCTTCGCTTCCATACCTTCGAAGTGACCCTTTCGGGGTTCGCAGGCGGGGAATACTTACCCCTTCCAGACTCTAAAGGGCTGGCCTTCCCCTTTCCTTCGGCTCCGCTCAGGACAAGCTCTGCTCACCCTCGATGGGTACCCCACTTCTCCAGTAAATTTCGCTCACGGACAACGGTGTTCCCTTGACACCCAGGAAACTCCAGGGATTTTCATTATTGCAAATCCTCGATGGTTTCTATTATAATAGTAAACTATTGGAGAGTATCCTGTAGCGATATATTGATGATACATTAAAGAAAAAACGAAAGGAGATGTCTTCCAAAGATGGAATCATTGAATATGATCTTGGATTATTACAATCAGAACAAGGTTGTCTTCGCTATTGTCGCTATCATTATCTTCGTTCTGCTCATATTTCGATTCAAGTCCTTTCTTTTTAGGTTATTTCTCATCGCATTGCTCCTTTTCGGAACATACCTCTTTATTGCTCACTTCGCCGGAGTGGCCTCGAAACACAAAAAGGCCTTGATCGAGAAGTATTTTCCCAGGGAACGCCTGAAGTAAGGCACGGTTGGGAGATATGAGGCCGTTTTTTTGGTGGGCTTTCCACATTCTCGTGCTCTTAATCTGTACGGGTTTCTTCATCTTGGGAATCAATATGCTCCGAGGGGCCTATGGGATGCAATCCCCCCTCAATTTTTTTATCGCCTTTTTTGGTTCATCCATGATGATTCTGATCAGCGGCGCTTTAATCGTGGGTTTTGTTATCAAGATAATCCTCCGCTGGCGCAGCACATTGAATAACCAGCTGAACCAGAGATGACTTCAGGGGATTGGGGCACAAGGGTGGGCTGGGTTGGGTAGATTGATGGGAGAAATCATCAAGGCATGACTGAATATCATGATTGAATACAAGGTGGTAGAAATCAGTAGTGTAACCGACGATGAGTTAGAGAGGATCATCAACGAATGGGTTGGGAAGAGGTGGTCATTTGATAGCATTCATTTCGTAGTTCGAGACGCCTCAAGACGTCCATCCATGGCCTTTATAATGTTCACCAAGGAGAAAGAGGGGAGGAGAGAGGGCTGATTTCGGTCCTAATTATCCAATGAGGAAGCTAATATGAAAAGCGTACATTGGATTATCGTTCTCATATTTTTACTTGTTGGTAGCTTTTTTTGGATCTAGTCCCTTCATAAAGGCCCGATCAAGAGTCTGAAGGAGGAGATCATCCAGTTGAAGGCGGACATTGAGTCGCTCAAAAAGGAGGGGAAGATAACGGCTGAAAGAATGGCGGAGGAGAAAAAAACGCTTCAGCGGAAGATTAACACTATGATGGCACAAATTAAGAAAAAAGAGGCGAACCTCAAAAAGCTCAAAGAGGAGACTTTGTTATACCAAGGGAAATTGACCGCGCTCAAAAAAAAGGTTAAGTTGAAAGAGGGAAAAGTAAAGGAACTAACAACCCGGGAAGAGATAAAATCCCAGGTTTTGTCTAACGTAAAAAA
>DAOVGJ010000243.1 GCA_030672465.1 Pseudomonadota bacterium
ATTCCTCACCATGTTTTCGGGGTAAACCAGGAGGTTATCGATGATATTGGTTGCCCTGTGGAGCATATAGTCCAACAGGATGGTGCTGTCGGGGGCAATTACCCTTTCCACCGAGGAGTGGCTGATATCCCTCTCATGCCAAAGGGGAATGTTCTCGAGGGCGGCTAGTGAGTTTGCCCTCACCATGCGAGCCAAACCACAGAGGTTCTCCGAGAGGATGGGGTTGCGCTTATGGGGCATGGCTGAGGATCCCTTTTGACCCTTTGTGAAGAATTCCTCGGCCTCGAGGACCTCAGTCCTCTGGAGGTGGCGAATTTCCACGGCGAACTTCTCAATGGATGAGGCGATGATGGCCAGTGTGGTGAAAAACTCGGCATGATGATCCCTCTGAATAATTTGGGTCGAGATTGGAGCGGGTTTCAAACCGCACTTATGGCAGACGTATTCCTCCACAAAGGGAGGGACGTTGGCAAAGGTTCCCACGGCGCCGGAGATTTTTCCGTAGCTGATGGCCTCCTTCGCTCTTTCCATACGGGTCAGGTTTCTACGCATTTCATCATACCAGAGGGCCATTTTTAAGCCAAAGGTGATCGGCTCGGCGTGAATTCCATGGGATCTGCCGATCATTATCGAATCCTTATATTTAAAGGCCTTGTCTTTGAGGACCGAGAGGAGGTTACGGACATCCTCGATAATCAGCTCCGAGGCCTCTTTTAAGAGCAAAGCCAGGGACGTATCCAAGATATCAGAAGACGTGAGGCCAAAATGAATATATCGCGAAGCCTCTCCCACATTCTCGCCCACTGCCGTTAGGAAGGCGACCACATCGTGTTTGGTCACCTTTTCCAGTTCCGCGATTCGTTCGACGTTGAACCGGGCCTTCTCTTTGATTTCCCTCACCACCTCATGGGGGATTTCCCCCATCTCCGAGAATGCCTCACATGCCAGGATCTCGATTTGAAGCCATTTTTTGAATTTATTCTCATCGGTCCAGATTCGTCCCATTTCCGGGCGGGTATATCTTGGAATCATCATTTTCTCCTTAAAGGAATTGAGATAAGGGCTATTATGATAGAGAGTTTGTGCACGGGGCCTTGAGTAGGAAGAATGAGACCGGATTTACCAGGAACTCTGCCTTGAAGCGATGCCTTTAATGACCATAATGGAAAGCGAAGGTTCTCTGCGGTAAGTAAGAGTAATTTCCTCATCGAGTTCATGTCATTTTACCCCTTGAACCTCAAAAGTCAATACAAATAATGACATAAATAAAACAGTTTCCTGAGTTTCAAGCGAACACCTTTGTCCCTGAGCGTAATTCCATCCTTCAAACCAGCACTGGAGCACCGCATAACGGCAGTACCCAAACTCGGCTGGAAGGGGTAGGTATTCCCCACCTGCGAACCCCGAAAGGGTTACTTCGGAAGCACTGAAGCGAAGCGACAAGGGAGTCCCCTCGGGAAGTATATAATTTCAAAGAGTTACAAAAATATTTCCTATGAAAGCTGGAAAACTCGGGAACTAATATGGGAAGTGTCCCTAAAATAAATCAAGATCCAAGATCGGATGTTGACAAAGGGCGGCTGAGTTTCATATCATGATCTCGATTTGACCAACTAAGGGCACGGGCAGAGGGCCAATGATTAACATAAAATCCAAGCGCGAAATCGAATGTCTCAGGAGAAGCAACCAGATCGTTGCCT
The DNA here is from genome assembly GCA_030672465.1 of Pseudomonadota bacterium. Classification (GTDB taxonomy): domain Bacteria; phylum Desulfobacterota; class BSN033; order WVXP01. The sequence goes on from DAOVGJ010000243.1 coordinate 1,701, forward strand.
CTGTTTTCCGCGAAATCAAGAAGATGGTGAGGCCGGGCGTCACCACCAAGGAGCTCGATCTGGAGTCGGAAAGGGTGATCAGAGGGCGCGGGGGGATCCCCGCTTTTAAAGGATACAGGCCCATGGGTTATCGCTCTGAGTTTCCGGCAAGCATGTGTATTTCGGTTAATGAGGAAGTGGTCCATGGCATACCTGGTCCCCGGAAGTTGAAAGAAGGGGACATCGTCAGTTTAGATGTCGGGGTATTGCTGGATGGCTATTATGGCGACGCCGCCATTACCTTTCCCGTCGGCACTGTCAGCGAGGAGGCGAAGAGGCTGATTGAGGTGACGGAGAAGGCTTTGTACGTTGGGATAGAAAAGGCCAAGGTGGGGAATCGCCTCTCCGATATCTCCCATGCCATTCAGGCGTTTGCAGAGGGACACGGTTTTTCCGTTGTGAGGGATTTTGTGGGTCATGGGATCGGAAAGTCCCTTCATGAGGATCCCCAAATCCCTAATTTCGGTCCTCCTCATCAAGGGCCAAGGCTGAGGCAGGGAATGATTTTTGCCTTGGAGCCGATGATAAATGCAGGAACCTGGCAGGTTACCAGATTGGGGGATGAGTGGACCGTCGTTACAGACGATGGAAAGTTATCGGCGCATTTCGAACATAGTATTGCCCTGACGGATGGCGATCCCGAAATCCTCAGTATCGGGTAACGCCCCCTAAAAAAATCTCCACTATCTTACCCGCCTGACCGCAGCACCGCAGCACTGCAGGACCGCAAATCTTTAGAGTTTATACTTGAATTTCCTCAGGAGGTCTTTTCGCCAGGCCACCCCATCCTCTTTTTCCACACCTTTGGGAGTGAAACCATCGATTACCCCCATAATTCCCCTGCCTTGGTCCGTTTCGGCGATGATCACCTCGACGAGGTTGGCTGTGGCACAGTAGATGGAGCAGACTTCCTGGCACATCTTAATGGCGTTGAGCACATTGATGGGGAAGGCATCCTTCATCACCACCACAAAGGTGTGGCCGGCCCCGATTTCCATGCCCATGGTTTCCGCCGTATTTTTGAGATCCTCGTCATTCCCCTCCAGCCTCAACAGACAGGCCCCGGAGGCCTCGCAAAAAGCGATGCCGAATTTGGCATTGGGCACCGTGGACACCATAATCTCGTATAGGTCCTCTACCGTCTTGATGAAATGGGTTTGTCCCAAGATTATGTTATGGTCCTCCGGAATATCCAGTTTCACCGTCTTCAATTCCATTTCAGCTTCCCTCCTTTTCCCCCTCTTGGATCATCTGCTCGATGAATTCCCTGCTGGGATGTTCCGGAAAAATCTCGAGGCCCTTCTTGAAATAGAGGGCCGCCTCCTTGAAGGTTCCCATATCGTAATAGGTCTTTCCCAGGTTAATATACGGTAGGTAAAAGTTGGGGTCCAGCTCAATGGCCTTTTTAAAGGCCTCGATCTCCTTCTCTCTCCACTTGAGGCTCCTCAACTGTTCATACTTGTACCTGTAGGCCATCGCCATGTAATTATATCCCACTGCCGAGTGAGGTTCTCTTCGTAGGCCTTTCTTGTATTTCTTGATTGCCTCCTCGTATTTGCCCTTTTTGACGAGCAAGGCACCTTCATCAAAGTAGGATGTGGCGCTTTTTTTACCCTCCATTCCGGCGCAAGCACTGAGGATGATCATGAAAGCCAGGGTAGGAAGGATAATCTTCGCAGCCGTTTTGTATATCCTCAATAAAACCACCTGCTATCCCCCATGAGCCTTGCGGCGTACCCCTTTGTCAGTAATTTCCCACCTTGTTATGGGGTCGATACAAATTGTTACATAATATGGTGAAGTATCAGACACTTCGATTTATACCATGCGCACCGGCAATGGTCAATAAGGAGAAGTTTATCAAGAAAACCCTCGTCCCGGGGGCGCAATCTACCGGATAAGGATTAGGTCAGGACCAGCCGTTTGCCCGATTCCCTGAACCTCTTATCTCTCAACCTCAACCTTAACCTCAATCCTCTAAGGGCTGATGGACCCTGAGGAGGGGCACGCTCAAAAAAGGTCTCACCGTGAGCTTTTCCCCATCGGTTTCGAACATGACCGAGCCATCCGTGTCCGTCCTCAAGATACGACAGCCGAGATCTTCATATCGATTGAGGACTTTCCGGTTAGGCAGGTTGAAGATGTTTCGAAAACCCACGGTGAATGTGGCGTATGAAGGTTTGACGGCCTCGAGGAATTTCCTCGTGCTGGATGATTGGCTCCCATGGTGAGGGACTTTCAACACGTCGGCCCTTAGGTCTTTCCCCGAATGAACCAACTGAGCCTCGGTTTCCTCTTCGATATCCCCGGTAAGGAGGAATCGATGATTCTTGTAAGTTATCTTCAGGATGATGGAGCGGTTATTGGTTTGGGACGACGGATCTTTTCCATCCATCGTTCCGGGTCGGGATGGATTGAACACCTCCACCTTTACCCCATTGATCCATCGAGGGGGTGATTCATCATGGACCGTAACCCGGTGTATTCGCCTTCTCCTAACGATCTCCATGAGATTGATGCAAGATGGGGA
>DAOVGJ010000129.1 GCA_030672465.1 Pseudomonadota bacterium
CATCCTCAAAACCGCAGCACTGCAGCACGGGATAACGGCAGTACCCAAACTCGCCTGGAAGGGGCAAGTATTCCCCGCCTACGAGCCCCGAAAGGGTCACTTCGGAAGCACTGTGCGATGGGACAATGGTGTTCTCCTAGAACTCATTAAACTCCGATAAATAAGATATTGACGCCAATCGCATTCTATGTTAATTTTTTTAAAGAAAATAAGCTATTTAGGTCGCTCTTGGGGAAGACGGTGAAAATCCGTCGCGGCCTGGCCGCTGTGAATGGGGATCCTTCGTTTAACCTGTATATGCGAAGGACCCTTCGGGTAATTCGGGGATCCAAGGCCCTGGGATGCCGAAGGGCGAAACTTGCAAAGGCCACTGTCCTGAGTTCATCGAAGGATGGGAAGGCGCAAGGAGTAGGTTGATCCATAAGCCAGAAAACCCGCCTAAATAGACTTCACATGAGTCTTCCATGGAAGATGGTGAAGGCATAGTGAACCCAGCCCTTCCTTTGGAGGCTGGGTTTTTTGATATCGAGGGAGGGCATAATGCTCAACTTCTTTCTCAAGGGGGGGCCCGTCATGTACCCCCTCCTCATCTGCTCCGCTATTTCCCTGGCCATCATCTTCGAAAGGACCCTCTTTTGGCTTCGCCTCAGCAGGAACAGGGATGAAATCCGGGTAGGCCAAATCTTGGAATTGGCCGAAAAGAAGGATTACGAATCGGCCTGGGAGATGGGAAGACAATCCAAGGATTACATCGTCCGGATGCTCATGGGGGGAATAGCCCACCGTGGTTATTCCCTACCCAGCGCCCTGGAAATGGGAGCGGAGGAGGAGATCAAAAATATGGGTAACTATCTGAATGTCCTCGATACCATTATCACCGTGGCACCCCTGTTGGGAATTTTCGGCACCGTCGTCGGGATCATCAATTCCTTCGACCTCCTCGGCCGTGCCGGGATAGAACACCCCCAGGTAGTAACCGGCGGTATCGCCCAGGCCTTGATTACGACGGCAACTGGCCTTGGGGTGGCCATGATGACCCTCCTGCCCTATAACTACTTTCTGTCCAAGATTCAATCAGCCTCGAAGGAATTGGAAAAATTCGGTACGAGCCTGGAAATTACCTTCCAAAGGCAAAACGCCAAATTCGAAAAATAAGGAGCCATTGGCCTATGCGGCTAAAAGGTCAACCCATGAGAAGGGCAAGGATTGAGATGATACCCCTCATCGACGTCGTCTTCTTACTCCTCATCTTCTTCATCTATACCATGCTTTCCATGACGATCCATAAGGGGATCCCGGTCTTTCTCCCGAAGGCCAAGACGTCACTCATTGACAAGGAAAAGTATCTCTCCATCAGCATTACCCGAGATCACAGGATCTTCCTCGATGAAAGTGAGGTTCCTATGGAAGAATTCCTCCAGAGGCTCATGGAGAGAAGCAAGGGACAACCTCATTTGAGAGTCTTCATTAGGGGGGACCGGAGGATTCCCTACGAGTGGGTGGTCAGCGTATTGGACACGGTGAGGGCCTCGGGCCTGAACAAAGTCACCTTGGAGACCCATTGGAAAGAATGAACGCTAACCGTGATCTCATCTGGGGAATCGCCCTATCCCTCCTCGTCCATGGGGCCTTCCTCGGACTCCCAATTTCCCCCGGAGGCCAAAGGCTCATCCTTCCCCATCAACCCATCTCCTTGGTCACGTTGAAGGCCCATGAGAATGGACCGCCCAAAAAGAAACTCGTCACTCAAATCCAACCCCAAAGGGTCAGACAACGTGTTAGCGTAAGAAAGAAGAAGGTCACCAAGAGAAGGGAGAAATCGACTGCGGTTGTGGAGGAGAAACCAATTCCCATCCCCAGGGAGAAAGCCATTACTTCCCTCAAGGAGGAAAAAGCCCTCGCGCCAGCACCGAAGCCATTGATCCCAACTCCACAAGGGAAGATTACGGGTGAGGTTCCAGGGCCGGAGGAAGAGGTGGAAGAAAAAACCCTTTTGGCGAGTCCTTTACCCTCGGTGAAAAACTTGCTAGGGAGAAAAGATATCAAGGCAAGCCTCATCCCAAAGGGGGAAGATTCGTCGGGGAGCCGCCCCATCACTTTGGCGAGGCCCAGATATGATCGAAACCCAAAACCCCCTTACCCCAGGATCGCCAGAAGGAAAGGATACCAAGGTGTCGTGGTGCTGAAGGTCGAAATCCTGCCGAATGGCCGGGTTGGCGAGCTCCAAATCAAAAAGTCCTCGGGTCATCCCGTTTTGGACCGGTCCGCGCTCAAGACGGTGAGAAAGTGGAGGTTCATTCCGGCACAACGAGGAGGAGATCCCACACGGATTTGGGCCGAGATCCCCATAAAATTTGAATTGGAATAAGGGAAGACAATGGGCCGCATTTGTTTGAAAGCGCTCCTCTTTAGCCTGCTCCTGGGGGGAATCGGCCTTTCAGCGGATCGAATTTTCGTGGATGAGGTAGGAAGACGGGTTCTGGTTCCAGAGCACCCAAGCCGAATTATTTCCCTCTCCCCCAGCATAACTGAGATCCTCTTCTCCCTGGGGTTGGAAGAACAGATAGTGGGGGTTTCCAATCATAGTGATTTCCCCCCCCAGGCCCTGGCCAAGCCGAGGGTGGGAAGCTACATCAACCCCAGTGTGGAGCGGACGATCTCCTTAAACCCGGACCTGATCCTGGCTACCGCTGCTGGAAACCCCCGGGAATTTGTGGAGAGAATGGAGAGCCTGGGATTGAGCGTTTATACCGTCTTCCCCAAGGACTTCGACGGCATCCTTCGGAGCATCTCCCATATCGCCAGCATAACGGAAAGGGAGCATTGGGGGGGCAGGGTCGTCCGGGAAATGATGAAGCGAAAGCAACGGATACTCCAATTGACCCGTGGCCGCAACAAGCCGAAGGTTTTTCTCCAGATAGCAACGGCGCCCATCGTTACCGTGGGAAAGGGTAGTTTTGCCAACGATTTGATCTCCCTGGCTGGAGGGCAGAACATAGCTGGAGGAGAAACGGCCAAGTATCCCCGATACAGCATCGAAGAAATCCTGATCAAGGCCCCCGATGTCATCATAATCACCTCCATGGACCCCAAGGCAGACTCCCAAAAATTGGCGGAGCGGTGGAATCAATGGAAGACGATCCCCGCTGTGAAACAGGGGCGCGTCTTCGTCATCGATTCTGATCTCGTTGACCTCCCCTCGCCGCGGATCATCGATGGGCTGGAGGCCTTTGCCGGAATCCTGCATCCGGAGGTAAAGGGGATGTTGAGGAACCGGTGAGGAGGATAGGATCTTCCCCATGATCGTTAACCCCAAGAGGATTATTGCCATCTGCTCCCTCCTATTTTTTTTGCTGCTGGCGGTCATCCTGGCCTCCCTCTCCCTGGGTGCGGCAAAAGTCGGGGGTGCTCAAGTATTACGGGTCCTCATTCACGGCGCAACGTATTCCGGTAGTCCGGTGGGGCCGGAAGGGCTCATTATCCTCTCCGTGAGGTTGCCCAGAATACTCCTTGCCGGCCTTGTTGGTGCAGCCCTTGCGATAGCGGGGTGCTCTTTCCAAGCCCTTTTGAGAAACCCCCTGGCCGACCCCTACATCTTGGGCGTCTCCAGTGGTTCTGCTCTGGGAGCCGTTTCGGCTATCCTGGTCGGCCTCAGCACCACCTCTTTCGGCATGCCTCTGGCCTCCTTTTGTGGCGCCATCGTTACGGTCATGCTGGTCTTCCATGTTGGAAAGGTGGGAAGGGGCCTCCATACCAATACACTTCTCCTGGCTGGCGTGATCATCAGCGCCTTCTTTTCGGCCATTATCATGTTTCTCATCTCCGTTGCTCAAAACGAGGAGCTCCCAAAGATCGTCTTCTGGCTGATGGGGGATTTCAGCTTTTCCAATTATCATTTCATTCTGATCATTCTCCCCTACATTGTGGGAGGAATAGGGGTGCTCTATTCCTATGCGAGAGGGTTTAACCTCATGGTAATGGGCGAGGAAACGGCGATTCAATTGGGAATCGATGTGGAGCGATTGAAAAAGGTGGCCTATATATTCGCCTCCCTGATTACAGCGGCAGCGGTATCGGTTTGCGGCCTGATCGGTTTCGTGGGGCTGATTATCCCCCATGCCGTTAGAATGCTTTTCGGTCCCGATCATCGCCTTTTAATTCCGGCCTCAGGACTCGTGGGAGCAAGCTTCTTGATTTGCTCGGATACCATCGCCAGGACGATTGCCGCTCCCACGGAACTGCCCGTAGGAGTTGTGACGGCAACCTTTGGGGCCCCCTTCTTCATCTATCTCCTCAAAAGGCGAAGGGTCTAAGGTGGCAAGTATCGACGTAAAGGAGATCTTCTTTCGGTACACCGACCAATGGGTCATCGAGGATCTCTCCTTCCATGTGGAGGGCGGAGAATTCTGGGGAATCATCGGCCCAAATGGCTCGGGAAAGACTACGCTGCTGAAGATGCTCTACGGGCTTTTCAACCCCCAAAGGGGAAGGGTCTTCATCGATGGGGGCGAACTGAGGCGAATGAAGCGGTCCGATATCGCAAAGAATATCGCCGTCGTCCCCCAAGAGCCCCAAATCAATTTTCCGTTTACCTCCCTTGAGGTGGTCCTCATGGGGAGGTCGCCCTACCTGGGCCGTTTACAATTCGAGAGGAGACATGACTTCGAGGTAGCCGAAAGGGCCATGAGGCTCACCGATACACTCCATTTTGGCCGAAGGCCCATAAACGAACTGAGCGGCGGGGAAAGACAGCGGGTATTCATCGCCCGAGCCCTCGCCCAAGAACCCGAAATCATCCTCTTCGATGAACCCACATCAAACCTTGATATAAGCCATCAGGTCGAATTTTATGAGCTCATAAACCGCTTGAATCGGGAGAAAAAGTTAACCATCCTTACCGTCTCCCACGATATCAACTTGGCCGCGGAATACTGCCGGAAGATCCTCCTTCTCAAGGGGGGGAGAATATTCAAGATGGGAAGTCCGAGGGAGGTGGTGGCCGAGGAACATATCAGCCACGTCTATGGTAGCCGAGTCTTGGTGGACGAAAATCCCGT
>DAOVGJ010000073.1 GCA_030672465.1 Pseudomonadota bacterium
GAAGCCAGATGCCCGCCCTTCAGCTAATGTACGGCGTATGCATAGCACACCAATTGGCCCGACAGGCGCAGCAATAGAGAAGCCGATGATGAATCCCCGAAGTAAGAAACTGATGTTGGTCACTCCCCCCACAACCCCCGATTATTCTCCCCCGCCTCCTGCTCATGTTTGGCTTAAATTCTCCCATGTACTTGAAAGGAAAACAAGTATATGCAAGACCATACCCTGCTTGACGATTCCGGGGGTCACAGAAGGGATGGGGGCTGGTCTTCATTCTTGATACTTACAGTTCAAATGGTTCGATTGGTTGGATTGGTTAGTTGGTTTGGTGAGCAAAATTCGGCATACCTGGAGTTTGTAACGGAAAAAATGCTAAGATCGATGTGCTATACGTGTACATGCGAAGGCCTACAAGGTTCGAGACATTTCCGGGTAAGGTGATACGATAGTGGTTTCTTTTCGTACTCATGTGCCATTCCTCCTCTACCTGACGGGGATCTTCTTTCTCAATTTCCTTTCAAGGATAGTCCTGGCGCCCCTGATGCCTGCGATTGAGAGCGACCTAAACATCGGGCACGGCGAGGCAGGTTCCCTTTTTCTCTTTATCTCGTTGGGCTATTTTCCGGGGCTTTTAGGTTCCGGGTACGTTTCATCCCGTTTCACCCACAGATGGACGATTATCCTATCGTCGGTGGCCGTGGGCGGGTCACTTCTTGCCGTTTCCCTCAGCCACACCCTCTGGTGGATTCGATCGGCACTGATCCTGCTGGGATTATCAGCAGGTTTGTATCTCCCATCAGGCATTGCCAGCCTCACCGATATGGTGAACTCCAAGGACTGGGGGAAGGCTATAGCCGTTCACGAACTGGCCCCGATCCTGGCCTTTATATCGGCCCCACTGTTGGCGGAGGGACTTATGATATGGTTTTCCTGGCGGGGAGTCCTGGCGGTGCTCGGCGGAACCGCGATCTTTACTGGCGGGGCCTTTGCCTGCTTCGGGAGAGGCGGTGCATTTCTTGGAGAAACCCCCAGTCCAAGAAATCTTCGCGCTCTTGTTACAATTCCCTCTTTCTGGATCATGGTGGTATTGTTCAGCATGGGTATTGGCGCAAGCCTCGGAGTTTATACTATGCTCCCCCTGTATCTCGTGGCTGAAGAGGGACTGGGGCGTGGCTGGGCTAACACTCTCGTGGGACTTTCCCGGATAGCAGCACTGGGTGTTATTTTTCTTGCGGGATGGGCGACGGACCGACTGGGCCCGCGACGAGCACTGGGAGGCGCATTTCTTGCCACCGGGATGGCGACCATGCTCCTTGGTTTGCTCCATGGGGTGAGGATCCTCCCCGCTCTGTTTCTGCAACCCGTGTTTTCCAGCTGCTTTTTCCCGGCGGCCTTCGCGGCTCTATCTAAAATTGGCCCTTCCCAAGTCAGGAACGTCGCGGTCTCCCTCACTATTCCCGTGGCCTTTCTCTTAGGAGGAGGTGCTATCCCAGCCGGAATCGGAATTTTGGGGGAGCACGGCCTCTTTTCGTTGGGGTTCACGCTGGTGGGTATTATGCTTGCGGGATGCATCATACTTCTAAAGTACCTAAAGTTTCAGGAGGATGCGATTCAAGGAATATGATAAAATGACTATATTAGTGCCAGGCACCAAAATCACCAAAATTAAACAGGAAAATTCTAATGGGACGGTTACCAAGAATTCAGCTTGAAGGCCATCCTTACCATGTTGTGATGAGGTGCAATAACAAGGAAGATCTTTTCAAAGAGGAGAGAGATTTTCGTAAGCTGATTGAAATTATCGCCAATTTTAAAGAAAAACATCAGTTCAAACTCTATGCCTACACGTTAATGACGAACCACTGTCATCTTCTTCTTGAGCCTGGGGATCGGGCATCGTTGTCTGTTATAATGCGAGACATCATGGCGAATTTCGCAAAGTGGTATAACTGGAGGCATCAAAGGAAAGGTCATTTCTGGGAATCTCGTTACCATGCAAGCATCATTGAGGATGATCAGTACGTCTTGGTCTGCATGCGCTATATTCATCGAAACCCTGTAAGGGCAGGTATCGTGAACAAGGCATGGGACTATCGTTGGACCTCAGTGAGATACAATGTCTCTGGAGAAAGGGACGAATTGATCCATGACCTTTCCTCCTTCCTGGGCCTGAGTCCTTATCCCAGGGTGCGAATTCGACATTATAAACGGTGGGTAGAGGAGCCTTTTGATATGGAAAAAGACAAAGGGCATTTCTACGACCCATTTCTTGGAAGTGACCTCTTCAGGGAGGCCATGCAGAAAAAGTACAGGTAAATAGCTGGATCTGAATCCAAAAAGTAAAAACTGCATCAAGCAATTTCAATGACTTACGGCGTTTTGGTGCCTGGCACCAGGATTATGACGAAGCGGGAGTTCTTGAGGTTTTGCGGGACGGGTTTCTGTGCCCTTGCCGGCGCCACCCTCTTCGGTTTTCCCGAACCCGTGCGGGCACAGATGGCCCAGAAAGGCCTCATCAAGACAAAGCTCTCCCCCTATTTCACTTCCCTTGGTGGAGGAGAAATCCAGTGTGAACTCTGCCCCAAGAGGTGCCGGATTCCCAAAGGGAAGAGGGGTTTTTGCAGGGTGCGTGAGAATCGGGATGGGAAATGCTACAGCCTGGTCTACGCGAATCCGTGCGCCTTTCATCCAGACCCCATCGAGCGGAACCCCTTTTTCCACGTCCTTCCCGGAACCAGGTCCCTGTCGCTGGCAACGGCGGGGTGCAATTTCGGGTGTAGGTTTTGCCAGACGTGGGAAATATCCCAGGCCGCTCCGGAGGACGTATTCAGCCTCGACATTCCCCCGAATCTTGTGGTGAAGAGGGCCAAACAGATGAGGGCCAGTTCTGTCTCTTACACGTTCGTGGAACCGGTAATTTTCTACGAATACATGGTGGAGATTGGCTCCCTTGCAAAGGAGGCGGGCCTTCTGAGCCTCATCCACTCCAATGGCTTCATCAATCCGGATCCACTCCGAACCCTTGCCAAGGTATTAGACGCGGCCAATATCGATCTGAAGGGGTTTACGGGCGAATTTTACCGGGAACTGTGCAGCGGGGAACTGGACCCGGTGCTCGACACCCTGAAAATGCTGAGGCAGGAGAAGATCCACCTGGAGATCACAAACCTCATCATTCCAACCAAGAATGATGACATGTCGCTCGTAAGGGAGATGTGCCTCTGGATAAAGAGGGAATTGGGCGCGGATACCCCTGTCCACTTCTCCCGGTTCTACCCCCTGTACAAGCTCAAGAATCTTCCCCCAACGCCGGTTGCGACACTGGAGCAAGCCCGGACAGTAGCTCTATCATCCGGCCTTGAGTATGTCTATATCGGAAACGTGCCGGGTCACGAGGGTGAGAACACCTTCTGCCCCTCGTGCAAGAAGATGATCATCCAGCGGACGGGATACATGATCGGAGAGGTGCACCTGAAGCAAGGGAAGTGCGAGTACTGTGGAAAGCCGATACCCGGCATCTGGGCATAAGTGGTGCTGCGGTAGTCCGGTGCTGCAGTGTTGCGGTCAAAAGATCATGCTCCGGCAAGTTGGTTTTGCGGTGTTGCAGTGCTGCCGTTACGGCGGGGTACAATTTCATTCGACTTTGCAATGAATTCCCGCTCAGGCCTCTTTTCTCGGGTTTCCCAGAGAACTAGCTTGATCGGCGGTGGCGGTAGAATTCATAGACCCCAACAGACTTAGGGTCAAGGTTGGTCAAGCTGGATTGTTTAGCCCACTCTATTGCTTCCAGGAATTCATTCACGGTGATCCCGCGGGAGATTTTCGGATATTCATAGGCTTTATATTCCACCCGGTATTGCGGCATGATGTTCACGTAGGTGGATTTGGGAAGATTCTCGGCCACCCATTTGACGAATTTCTCGGTCCCGGCCACCCGGTTGGGCATGACCAGGTGTCGGATCATCAGCCCGCGAAGGGCAATCCCTCGTTCATCGATCATGAGTTCTCCGACCTGCCGGTTCATTTCGATGATCGCTTTCGCCGTCACCTCGGGATAGTCCGAAGCCCCTGATGAATATTTCGCCGCCTGATCACCATCCATAAATTTCATATCCGGCATATAGATATCCACAATGCCGTCCAAGAGCTTCACGATCTCCAAGCGCTCGTAGCCGCTGGTATTGTAAACCAGGGGAAGGCGGAGTCCTTTTTTCAGGGCAATCCGCGTTGCATTAAGGATGTTGGGCATGACGTGGGTGGGTGTGACCAGGTTGATATTATGGCAGCCGGTCTCCTGGAGGTAGAGCATCATGCCCGCCAGGTCTTCATCCTCAATTTCCTTTCCCTTTCCCTCGTGGGCGATGGGCCAGTTCTGGCAGAAGATACAGCGGAGATTGCAGTTGGAAAAGAAGATGGTACCAGACCCATAGTTTCCCACCAATGATACCTCCTCGCCAAAATGGGGATGGGCGCCGAAGACTACGGGTTTGAGTGGAGCCCGACAGAACCCCTTTTCACCCTTTTGCCGATTCACCCCGCACATCCGGGGGCAGAGCTGACATTCCTCGAAGATACTGTAGGCTTCCCTGATTTTCTGAGCAAATTTCCCCTCTTCCTCCAGTTTCGCAAACGCTGGAAGCCGTCCCTCCTCTTTCTTTTTGGCATGAAGAGGGATGGGAGATATGAGCAGCGAGCCGCCGACAAGGAGAAACTGTCTGATGAAATCCCGCCGGGTAGTTTCCATGCCTTACACTCCCTTAGACGGAGGACCAGGGGAACTTTTCCTTATGAATCAAACAGCATGTTAGCACAATGTAGCTATTTTGTAAATGTATTGTCTATGCCAAAATCCACCGCCTAATTGATGTCCAGTACCCACTGAAAAATGCCCCTTACGCTCTCTGAACGAAATTTCTGACCCGTTCTAAGGCTCGGTCGTTCGAATTGAATGCTTACGCGTTACTTCGTTCCCAAACTCGGCCTGACGACCTCAAACAGCGGAAATTCGCCCCTTATTCCAAGATATTCAAAACCTAAAGAGCTTTTACAAAAAGCCCAGCGACGCCAAGACGCGATCTTCGATTCCCGTCAAAATAACAATAAGCCTTCAACACATTATAGAGCCAACCATGGAAGCTTTTGTGAGAAGAACGAGGGGACGCTAAAGCGTCCCCTCGTTACTCGCCCTCATTGGCCAAGAACAGCGGTCATGAGAAAAGCATGTTATAAACTACTCGAACAGTTTTTCCTTAGGAACCTTGCCCAGTATGACAAACCCCCCATTCCTAATCTCGAGAATATACTCATCGATCATAAGCTGGTTTTCCTCGGTGAACTTAGCATGTCCCTGTGGGCCCGTATAGTCAGTTTTGGCCAATGAGTCTCGAATGTCCTTGGGTTTAAATGAGTTTGCCCTTTCAATAGCCTGGGCTACCATCTTCATGCAGTCGTAGGCGCTTTGAGAGAATTTTTCCGGCTTGTCCCCGTAAGCCTTGGTGAAGGCCTCAACAAATTTCTTGTTCTCTCGAGTATCAATGGACCAAGCATACCGTGCCGCCCCGGTCATTCCCTCGCTGTTCTTCCCAGTCAGTTCGACAAATTTCGGGTTAAAAAGGGCGCTGGTCGGATCCATCAATTTCATGGTCTTGTTCATGCCCAGTTCAACCCATTGGTTTGTCTTCATAGCGTCCTCGGCGGTATTGGCGATGAGAGCCAACCCATTGGGCGTTTTGGCCTTGATCTTGGTCAACAACGTGTAATAGTCTGTGGCTCCTTTCTCATGATACTCCACGGTCACAATCTCGGCTCCGCCACGCTTTTCAATTAATTTCCTTATAGCATCCACGGATCCTCTGCCATAGTCGTCATTTACTGCCAGGATAGCCCATCTCGTGATCTTGAGCTCGTCGATGGCATAGGAGACAAAAGCTTTTCCCATCATTTCCGCATCATCACAGCCTCTGAATATCCAAGGATTTCCCTGTTTGGTGATCTTGGGGGCAATGGAAATCGGAGTAATTTGAGGCACAAGATGCCTTCTCGCAACCTCCGCGTCAGCAAAGGTGGAGGAACTGCAAAAGTCCCCAATGACAGTGACGACTTTGTCTCGGGTCATGAGTTTCTCTACAGCAGCCACCGAGTTAGCCGGGACACAGCCACTATCCTCAGTGATCAATTCAATCTTATATTTCTTCCCGCCTACCGTGACTCCCCCTAACTCGTTCAGTTCCTTTTGAGCCATCTCAATCCCTTTGAATGTTAGCTTCCCGTCAAAGGCAATGGGCCCGGTAAAGGGTAATACGATACCGATTTTAACCGAATCTCCAGCAGCCATGAGACTCGTTGTAAAACAGAGAAGTCCCACGAGCAAAAAGATCGCACATTTACATACCCTATCCATGTTAGCCTCCTTTCAGTTCATGTGGTTATTGACTAATTCCTTACTCTCTTTCGCCTTCGTGCGGCCAAGAACCATCCAAAACAACCCATATATTAGTCACTTATGAAGAATATCACCCCCTTTGGATATGTTGTTGATGATCGCTATAAGCTATCACCCCCCTTCAGATCAAAAAATTTTCGCCATGCGCCAGAAGCTTTCTGCCATTTGATCTAATGGCCTAATCTTTTTGTCTTTCATTTGCACCTGCCATTTCCATTTTTCTAATTTCCCTTCAATGTAGGAAAAAAAGACGAGATAAGTTGCATCCTCAAGTTGAATGGAATACCATCCTCGAATACTAACCCCAAGCTCGGAACGAGGTTTCTTATAGATCATATAGAGGGTGATCAAAGACGAGATAGTTTCTTTCCCTCCTAAGTCTTTTCCGTATTCCTGGACCATCTTTATGGCTTGAGTTTCAGCATCTTCGGCGATGCTAAAGCAAGATAATAAGGATATCAAGATTAAAAAAAAAGAGGCGAACAAGCCTGCCCTATGGGTGTTATGGAAGAGCATCAAGGACCTCATCGGAAGCCATTGCCATCCCGAACCCATGAATAACATTTCTGAATGTTGCCAAATGCGATTCTTCATTCCAAGCTTTGCAACAATCCTCAACCAATACACAGTGATAGTCACGAAAAAATGCATCACGGATAGAGGATTCCACACAGATGTTTGTTGCAACACCGGTAAAAAAAAGAGTCAAGGCATTGAGGCATCTCAAAACAACATCCATATTGGTGCTGTAAAAGGCCGAATAGCGGGGTTTTTCCACGATAAAGTCATTCTTGAACGGTTTTAGCTCATCTATAATGTTTCCCCCCCAAGTGTTCTTTCGCAACCCCTCTTTGAGCAGAAATGGTCGCGCTTTAACATAGACACCGGCATCTCGACCCTGATCGTCTATCAAATATTTGCAGAAGACAATGGGGATTTCTTTTTTTCTCATCTCCGTCAGAAAATGTTGTAGTCTGGGAATCATTTCCCTGATGCCAGCAACCTGGAACGTGTGGGGATCGTTACGATGATATGCCCCATCATGATGACAGAAATCGTTCTGCATGTCAATTACGAGGACGACGGGATGTGAAAAATCAAATGAATATCTATTTTCCCATTTCATGAATTATCCTCCAAGATACGCTTTTTTTACCAGGACATTATTTAATAGGGCAGAACAGGTGTCGTGAATGACCACTTTGCCGGTCTCCAGGACATATCCCCGTTTTGCAAATTTCAATGCTAAATTCGCGTTCTGCTCGACCAAAAGAATTGACGTCCCTTCTTGGTGAATATTGGTGATGATCTCGAATATTTCCTTAACCAGTAAAGGAGAAAGACCCATGGAGGGCTCATCAAGGAGTAAGAGCCTAGGGGCGGCCATCAGGGACCTTCCAATTGCCAACATTTGTTGTTCTCCGCCGCTCAGGCTTCCAGCGTATTGATTTTTCCGGTCCTTTAGTATTGGAAAGTGATGATATACAAAGTCCAATTGTTCCTCCATATCCCCTTTGTTTGGTAACGATATCGTTCCGAGTTCCAAATTCTCGAACACCGTCATCTTAGGAAAGATTTTTCTCCCCTCTGGACAGTGGGCGATCCCGAGTTTGGCAATATGGGAGCTCTGTAGGCGGTCAATTCTTTGCCCCATAAATTCAATGGTTCCCTTGCGTGGCCGCAATAGTCCGGATATTGTTTTTAGGGTAGTAGTTTTTCCGGCTCCATTTGCGCCTATGAGTGTGACGATCTCTCCCTTATCCAGCTCAACAGAAATCCCCTTAAGGGCCTTGACATTTCCATAAAATGTTTCAATATCGCAAATCCGCAGCATCATGAGAGTTCTTCCCCCAAATAGACTTCAATCACTTTCTTATTCTCCCTTATTTCGGCGGGTGTCCCTTCGGCAATCTTTTTCCCAAAGTCGAACACCACAATGCGATCCGAGATGTTCATCACAACATTCATGTCATGTTCTACCAGGGTTAGGGTGGTACCCCGATCCCGAATCTTTTTGATTAGGGTCATGATGTTCATCGTTTCTTCTGGGTTCATTCCGATGGAAGGTTCATCTAAAAGAAGTAGGTCGGGCTCCGTTGCCAAGGCGATGGCTATTTCAAGCTTCCGCTGATCCCCGTAAGGCAGGCTCTTACACACAAGGTCTTGCTCTTCGGTCATGTCCATAAATTCCAAAATTTCCAATGCCTTTTGCCTTGTCGCCCTTTCCTCTTCCCTCATTTGTTGAGTTCGAAAAACAGAAGCGAACAAATCCGATTGTGTCTTCAGATGCCGACCAATCATAATGCTTTGCAACACTGATACCTGAGAGAAAATTTTGGTTGTTTGGAAGGTGCGAACGATTCCTTTCGCCGCGACATCATATGGGGCCAATCCCGTAATCTCTTCACCGCGATAAAAAACGCGGCCCTGGTCACAGGGAAAAATTCCTGTAAGCAAATTGAAAAACGTGGTCTTTCCAGCCCCATTGGGACCGATGATGCTTAAAATCTCTCCTTCATTAATCACCACATCCACATGATTAATAGCGATCAACCCTTTAAAATTTTTGACTAATCCCACCGTCTCAAGCAGCATGTTTTCCTTTCTATCTCCTTTGCCTTTGTAAAACCAATGGACCTAGCCTATCCTTGATCGTGCCTACAATTCCCTCGGGCATGAAAATGATGGCAAATACGAGGATTGCCCCATAGATAACCATACGGTATTCAGCGATGGCCCGCAGGATTTCGGGGAGCAACGTGATCAGGAAAGCTCCCAAGATTGGACCCAAAATACTATTACTTCCTCCGATGATGACCATCAACACGATATTAATGGATTGCGCAACATCAAAAGTAACCGGGCTAATGAAAAGAAAGTAATGGGCGTACAGGCACCCGGCCAATCCGGCCATGGCTGAGGCAACTACGAATGCCATTCTCTTATAACGCATGGCATTGATTCCGATGGATTTGGCCAGCACTTCATCCTCCCGAATGGCAACGAAAGCCCTACCTACACGGGAATAAACGATTCGATAGATAATGATGATGGCTAGAAAAACAAAGAGGAGGATCAGGTAATAGAAGGCTCGTCGATCATAGAAATCTATGGTAAATAACTTAGGAATGGTTATAGGGTCCGGGGGCTTGATCCCGGGTAATCCCATAGCACCTCGGGTCAGCCACTCAAGGTTATTGATCACTAATCGGGTGATCTCGCCAAATGCTAGGGTGGTGATGGCGAAAAAAGGTCCTTTCAGCTTGAGGGAGGGATATCCCACCAATAAGCCGGCAAAAGCTGTAAGCGTGACTGCTAAGGGAAGGGTGATCCAGAAGGAAAGCCCTAGATCTTTCGTAATCAAAGCAGAAGTATAAGCCCCAATTGCAAAAAAGGCCGCATGTCCCAAACTGAGTTCCCCGATAAATCCCACAATGAGACCCAGGGAGAGGGCTAAAATCATGTATATGTAGGTAATATTAACAAGGTGTAAATGGTAGCTCTCCGTTACCACCATTGGGATAAGAAGACTCGCAATGGTGATGCACAAGAGTGTAAATTTCCAACCTCTGCTCTTTTCCATCATGCCTCCACTTGCCCAAATAGGCCAGAAGGCCGAAATAGCAACACGAGAATGAGGATGGCGAAGCCGGTGACATCCATATAGGCAGAGGAGACAAATCCCCCCATAAGGCTCTCTGTCACGCCAAGTAAGAAACCAGCCATTATCGCGCCTAAAATACTCCCCAGACCCCCGACGATAACGATTATAAAAGCTTTCAGCACGGGGATAATTCCCATTGTCGGATTAACAAAAAAAATCCCGCCGATTAATGAACCGGCAGCCGCAGCCAAAGCGCATCCAACACCAAAGGTCACCCAGAAAACCTTGTCGATATCGATCCCGATAAGGGCCGCACCCTCCGGTTCCTGAGCTGTTGCCCGCATACATTTACCTATGGTTGTTTTCTGGATGAAGTAGTAAAGGAAAATAAGAAGGATGACAGCCACAATGATAACCAGCAGCCGCTGCATCGTAATAGAAATTCCAAAAAACTCGATGACTCGAGCGCTGTAAGGAGAAGGAATCTTTCTGGGATCTGGCCCCCAAATCAGCAAGGCCAGGTTTTGCAAGAATATGGAGAGACCAAGTGAGACTAGTAACGTATTCAGTAGGGGCGTGTTCCTCAGGGGTTTGAAGGTGACCTTCTCAATCGCGATACCGATGATGGCGATGGCAATCATGGCGAAGCCTATAGCTAGGAGGTAAGGAATCCCTAGGGAGTCACAGAAATAAAAAGTCAAGAACGCCCCAAGCATATAAATCTCGCCATGCGCAAAGTTCATGATGTCCATAATTCCAAATATCATGGTCAAACCTAAAGCGGTCAGCGCATAAATAGAACCGGCGACCAACCCGTTAATAATTTGCTGCAATACTATCAGTATCAAATTTACTCCTTTCTTGCATCAAACTAGTATGTCCGAAGAGTCAACCTTTTTCCCGACCTCAGTCTCCCAGGCTAACCTGAGGGAATTGATCGTGGAAAAAGGTCAATGAAGATAAACGGGCTGATTTTTTATCATGTTTGAAAAGCAAAATCAAGGGGAAAGTCGAAAAACATGGATTACTTCCCGACGGAGAACAAAACCTGCTTATCAGATTGGTAAAATCTTGTCAACAACAATCTTCATTAATGTTCTAAACAATAGAGCACCTTAGGGACGCCCTTTAGAGGGTGCGAATCTGTTCCCCGGATGGCAGCGGAAAACCCCAGGGGAAACGGCTGGTGAAAGGAGATTTCAAGGGGGCGATGTTTATGAATGGGCTCAGAAGGAGAAGGAAGAGGGCTAAATGAATCCTTTCTGTCCATGGGCTATTCTGCTGATATGGGTTTGAATTAATGTAATTCAACTAGGCGACAGCGGAGCACCTCCTAAACGAGAATGGTAAGTCGGAAAGGCACCTTAGGATAAATATCCTTCTTTGACCAAGACGGAGTACCCCAGAAATTTCGTAATGTTCGCTCCACGGGCATTTCTCAGTGTGAGCTACTTGGTTGATGTATCAGCACATCCACAGATAATGGGGTGAAGTAATAAATTCGAATTTTGCTCTTATTTTCAGTGGTTCCAAATTTAGGCGGTGGATTTTGGTATGAGAAGCTTCTTGGGTTTCTCTGGTTTCTCTGGTTTATTTTGTTTGTTGGGTTTATTTGGTTTCTTTGGTTATTTGAGTTTCTGGAGTCTATTGAGTCTCTTGAGTTTTTTGGTTCTCGCTTTCCCTATCATATTACCCACAGACCAACGTGCGCCACTGCTCTGATTAATTGAAACCCAAATAAACGGAACTGGTAAAGATAGCCAATAGCAGATTTCATATTGAAGGAAATACCCCTCCCATTGGTCCCAAACCATTGGCAATTGGCACGTTTGTTGCTCCTCGATAGCCTCACGGTATCAGAACTTTTGCCCGTCTCCATGAATGACCTAAGACGTCGTGCTCTCATTCTTGTTTGCATTGCTCTTGTTGGTTGTAGTATTTCAGACAAGATTATAGAACAGAAAGCAATATCGACGGAATCACTGCAATTGGAGCAAGAAGTCCACCGGCTCATCAACCAATACCGTATATCTAAAAATCTACCTCCCCTGACTACCAATGAGATAATAACCCGACCAGCACGAATTCACAGTCGCGCAATGGCAAAAGAGAAAGTAACGTTCGGCCATGATGGGTTTGGTAAAAGAGTCAAAAGGATTTCAAGATTTCTCCCGTATAGAACCGCTGCTGAAAATGTTACCTATAACAAGGGGTGCTCCAATTGTGCACGACAGGCTGTTCAAGCCTGG